>CAZJHC010000005.1:0-27275 GCA_964545645.1 uncultured Saprospiraceae bacterium | reverse complement strand
GATAATGGGTATACCAGGAGAGATGGTCAATGCAGCCACAGGAGCTCCCGCTAAGTTCAACTTTAGCTTAGACGAGTGGGGTCTTATCATGTTATGTGCATTAGCACTAAGAGCTGCATTGTCTTTTGTTCAAACCATCCTCTTTGCTAATGTGAGTGAGCGTGGTATGGGTGATGTGCGAAGAGATTTATATGGTCAATTGATCAGCCAGCCGATGGATTATTTTGAGCAGTTCAGGGTAGGGGAGCTAACCAGTAGAATCACTGCTGATATAGAGCAATTGCAATCCGTTTTTTCTATCACATTAGCCGAGTTCGTAAGACAAATCCTGATCTTGTTTTTTGGCATTATCGTATTAGCATGGTTAATGCCTAAGCTGTTTTTGGTGATGATGTTGGTCATCCCTGTGGTAGTCATACTGGCTATGGTGTTTGGTAGATATATCAGAAAATTATCACGAAGACGACAGGATCAACTGGCTAAGACGAATGTTATTGTAGAAGAAACTTTACAAAATTTCACCATTGTTAAGGCCTTTGCCGGCGAACGATTTGAAGCGAGTCGCTACAGCCAGAGTGTCGAAAAAATGATCGATATATCGTTGAGTTTCGCTAAAGTTAGGGGCTTGTTTTTTGCCTTTATTATATTTCTCCTTTTTGGAAGTATTTTATTTATTTTATGGAGAGGAGCCTATATGGTCCAAGATGGAGATATGGAGGCCGGGAGCTTACTTTCGTTTGTGATTTATACGGTCATGATCGGAGGTGCGATTGCCAGTCTTGGCAATTTGTATACCACTTTGGCGAGTGCCCTGGGGGCAACGGAGAGAGTTAAAGAAATACTTGATCAAGAAGTAGAAGTAGACATTTCTCTGATTAATCAGCCATCTCAGGACGACGACAAAGTTCAAGGCGATATTGTATTCAATCAGGTACACTTTACCTATCCTTCCAGAAAAGAGCTGCTGGTACTCAAGGGTATCAATATGAATATAGGTAAAGCTGAAAAAATTGCTATAGTGGGTCAAAGTGGTGGCGGTAAGTCAACGATAATCAAACTTTTAATGAGGTTTTATGACATTCAAGATGGATCCATCATGATCGATGGCAAATCAATAATGAGCTATGATTTGACCACTTTGAGGCGTAGTATAGGCCTTGTTCCGCAAGAGGTTATCTTATTTGGTGGTTCTATAAAAGAAAATTTGCTTTATGGTAATCCTGAGGCCACACAACAAGCTTTAGTCGAAGCTGCGACTAAGGCTAACTGTATGGAATTTATCAAGGATTTTCCTGATGGATTCGACACTATAGTGGGAGAAAGAGGGGTTAAACTATCAGGAGGCCAAAAGCAACGTATTGCTATAGCTCGAACAATCCTCAAGAATCCGAGTATACTGCTATTGGACGAAGCAACATCATCTTTGGATGCAGAATCCGAGAAGATAGTGCAAGATGCAATGTACAATCTGATGGAAGGTCGCACATCGATTGTTATAGCTCATAGATTGGCCACCATTAGAAATGTTGATAAGATATATGTCCTTGATGAAGGAGTGATCGCAGAGGAAGGTACACATCAGGAACTAACAGAAAAAGATGATGGTATTTATAAGAATTTAGCTAATCTACAGTTCAGTATGAGTATCTAATCAATAAGACCTCCATGAAAGAGTATTTGTTCTTTATAATATTGTTTGTTTGTTTTAGCCACTATGGTTATGGTCAGATAGGGTACGGCCTCACTGCCAAAACTGAATTGTACAGTAGATATAGCAATCCTCCAGATGACATCTCGTCACCCTCGGCAGGTAGTGCATTGCTCAATATTGGACTGGGCCCAAAACTTTGGTTTGGCATTGGAGATTTTGCCATCTCTCCAGAGGCGGCAGTAATTTTTTCTCCTTTGGCTTTAAGCTCTGGCGAGTATAAAGGTTTAGGAGCCTTGAGTTTTCCGATTATGGTCAAGATGCAATTTCAGGGCTTAAGCAATTTTAATCGAGACGGCAAATTTGGATTTTCTATTGGAGGGGGTGTTCAATATACAAGGACAGAACTCTTTGGGTTGAAGGATGAATTAGCCGAAGCAGGAGTGACACGAGGCTATTTTAAAACCTATGTCGTTGAAGCTGATTTTGGCTTTGGACTCAGTGGCTTTAATTTGCATGGATTGATTAGATATGGATTTAATAGAGATATAAGTGCCAATACCATCAGCATTGGAGTCGGGTATGATTTTAACATACCTTGTCTCAAGGAGGCTCTTGATTCTGAGTTTTAATGATTCGGTCGATGAGTTATTCGCTCAAAGCTTACAATTCTTTTAGTGTTGATCATAGCTGTCATAATATTCACGTTGTCAATGATCATAGAGATCTTCCCATAATCTTATCTCATATCCCAGATTGCCAAGTAATTGGAGGAGGCAGCAACTTGCTATTGGTAGAGGACCTTGATAAGGAAGTGATAATTATCAATAATAAAGGAATAAGCCTAATTGAACAAGATGATAAGACGGTAAGTGTCGAAGTAAATGCTGGAGAAACCTGGCAAGACGTAGTTCTCTGGGCATTGCATTTTAATTATGGGGGGATTGAAAATCTAAGCCTAATCCCTGGGAAATGTGGTGCAGCTCCAATGCAAAACATAGGAGCCTATGGCGTAGAGCTCAGTGATGTGTTAATCGCCGTAAGAGGATATTACAAGTCCACACTCCAGCCGTTTATCCTGAGCAAGGAGGACTGTCTGTTGGGTTATCGGGATAGTATCTTTAAAAATGAGTTAAAGAATCAAGTAGTTATCACTCAGATAGTCCTTAGACTCACCAAAGATGGCGCACATCATATCAATGTGGCTTACGGTGCCATTCAATCAGAATTGGATAAAGAAAGGATTGTAAATCCGACGATCCATGATGTAAGTCGTGTCGTGACCAAGATCAGATCAACTAAACTGCCATATCCAGAAGAGCTGCCTAATGCTGGTAGTTTTTTTAAGAATCCGATTGTCAACAAAGAAAAATATGCATCTCTCCGTCAAGATCATCCGGACATGCCAAGTTATCCTGTTGATGATCTCCATGTGAAGATCCCTGCAGGTTGGTTGATCGACCGCAGTGGATTGAAAGGGTATAGATCAGGTTTAGTAGGAACCCATATCAACCAAGCCTTAGTGATAGTTAATTATGGTACAACATCGGGACAGGATATTCTAAATTTGTCGAAAGAGATACAACAGATCGTGAATCAAAACTATGATATCCTATTAGAGCCTGAGGTCAACATTTTATGATCATTAGTTCTTAGGGTGTAACTCTACTTCAAAAGCGGGATCCTCTTCAGCAGGGACATACTTGTTGCCCTTTCGTCCAAATACCGATAATCGTACATATCTCTTTGGATTAAGTCTGAAGTCTTGCAATAAAAGTGATAAGTGCCGAGACGTGTTTTCAAGATTATTATAGATTTCAGGATCTTTTAATAATTTGGAGATGGTGCCATCACCATGTTCTACCTCTGCCAGTAGGCCATTGAGCTGATCAAAGGATCCGCTTGCTTGATTGACAGTTGCTGTTAGGTTCTCTAAGAGTTTATTGGTATTGTCAAATGTTTCTGATGTCTTACCTAATGTACCTCCGATGTCAGCATCTACTACTTGCTGTGATAACGCAGATAGATTAGTGATCATATTCTCAAGGTCATCATTGGTATTTGCCAACGAGCCACTGACTACGGCCATGTTTTTAATGGTCTCATTGAGATTGCCATATGAAGTTTTCATGACACTATTGAGCGTCTGCGTCATACTAGCCATGTTTGCTAATGTTTCTTCGAGGCTAGAGAGACTATTAGCTATGGCATTATCTGCTTCTTTGTTTGTGATTCTGGTTAAGAGGGTATCCATGATAGGGCCTGCTTCTGTGCGCAATAGCGACATCTTATCCTTGATTTCATCAGTACCTACAATGGCTTCCAACATTCCTCTATATCCAGGTTCGAAGTGATCTCCACTTTGAGCACAGTTATCACTACACACTTCATCAAAATCAAGAATGATTTTTTTGGATCCTACCAAACTATTATCGGCAGATAATCGTGCGATTGTATTCTTTGGCAACATCCAGTCACCTTGGACATCAAAGGAAATTATCATACTCTTAGCTACTTGCGGGTTTAGAGCTATCTTGGACACTGATCCGACCACATAACCATTTATTTCTACAGGAGCTGCTATTTTAAGACCCTCTACATTTTCATAAGCGGTTGTAAACGTCTGGACTTTACCCAAGATGTTTTTACCCTTGAGGTATTGTAACCCCCAAAGAAATAGAGCTATAGCGAGTATGCTGACGATTCCGAGTTTGAGTTCTTTAGACATATTTTTATTAATTGCGGTGCAAAGTTAAAGTTTAACAACGCCACATTCAGCGTATCTGACAATTAATGGTCCAAAAAGCCAAGAATGGACGCTAACATGACTAATTAATCAGACATATGAACGTGGTAACCATCTCGTGTTTAGATAAATCGATGTCGACTCATTCTCAATAATAGTGGGTATGATACCTTCATAGGTATCCTTTATATAGCAGCGTGTAAGTTTTAAAATGCGTTAACAGAGAGCGTTATAGAATCTATAAACATCAACTTTATAGACTCTGAGGTCTTATCTTTCGTTTTTCTTAGTGTTAAAAGATACAGTAAAAGTGAAAAATATGATCCAAACACAATCTTTGTGTTTGATTTACAAATATTTATACATTATATTAATTTATAATTTAATTGAACATTCGCAGTATTGAGATATTTTCATGCACTCATATGGTCAATTATTTTATGCACTGCATTAACCCTCCATGGTCAGGAGGTTGATAGCACCTTCAAGCAACCGTTGTTGGTTCCAGCCCAGTTAGACACTATGGTTGTCGATACAATGGAGAATAAGATTGTTTCTCAAGCAGAAGATTATTCGAAGCTTTATAATTCTAAAGGCCAACAGAGTAATGAGGCCCAACAGAGATCTACAAGTTTTGGTGGTTCAGAGACTACTCCAATCAAGTATGGAGCCACGGATTCCAGTTATTTGGATATGGCCAGGCAGGAACTTCATCTATATGGAGAAGCTTTTGTCACTTATACAGATTACGAGGTCAAGGCTGATTATATCGTCCTAAACTTCAATACGAATAATATACGAGCGGAGACCCGAAAGCAATCTGGACCCAAGGCTTCTTTTACTTCTGGTGATCAAAATGCCAAAGCGGATGAGATATTATTCAATATAGATAGTCAGAAAGGTTTGATATATGGGGCCAATATTGTTCAGAACAATTTATACATACATGGTGCAGTAACTAAGTTTGTAAGAGGCGAAGATGATAGTTTACATATTGAAGATGTCATATATAATAAAAATGCGTTAATCACAAGTTGCAATTTAGACCATCCACACTGGGGTATACGCTCTACCAAACTCAAGTTTATCCCTGATCGATTGGCCGTTGTAGGCCCATCCAATATGGAGTTGGCGGGAATTCCAACGCCTTTAGTAATGCCCTTTGCGTTTGTTCCATTGGTCAATCTAAACAATGCGGCCTCTGGACTGATCTTTCCTCGAGATCCCATATATCAGAGCCCGCAATTAGGCCTTGGAGTGCGAGGTCTCGGGTATTATTTAGCCTTAAGTGAATATGCTGACTTAACCCTGAGCACCGATCTATATACACGTGGATCATGGTTCTTATCGGCCAATTCAAATTATCGAAAACGATATAAATATAATGGTGCTATCAATTTGAGCCTATCGAAGCAACTATTGGATGTTGCAGGACAAACTGAACCCAATATTCAGAACTCCTACAGCGTATCCATTAACCATAATCAAGACGGTAAAGCACATCCTTATAGACGGATAGGAGGGTCTTTGAGATTCACAGTCAACGATTTTGATAGGCGTAACTTTGAGGATGCTCAGTCGCAACTTAACAGCCAGATTAATTCCAATTTTAGCTATTCCTATCAGTTGACTGATAATTGGACTTTCACCAGTGCCATAAGTCATAGCCAAAACACGCTTACTCGTAAGATTAGTTTTACCATCCCCGATGTACAAATGCGAATGAGACGTATTTTCCCATTCAAGACTAATAGCTCTTCTTCAAACAACGAAAAATGGTTTGAGAAAATCAATCTGCAATATGATGGGAAGTTTGAAAATTCAGTAAGCACCGTCGATACGCTGCTTTTCACAAAAGAGACTTTAGAAAGCTTTAGGGGAGGGTTTACTCATCAAATTGATATGGCGGCATCATATAACCTGTTAGAGCACTTCAGTTTCAATACGAGTATTAACTACGATGAATTTTGGTACCTCCAGACTCATGAACTGGCATTTGATAGTACAGAGACTGTTGATAGTAGAGTCATCGCAGATTTTAAGCCACTTAGAGAAATGACTGTAAGTGCTGGCCTTACAACCAATATTTTTGGTACGATCCAATTCAAAAAAGGCTGGCTAAGGGGCTTGCGTCATCAGATGAGACCTACCATTAGCCTAAACTACTCTCCGTCTACTGAGAGTTACTATGAATTTTTTGATGGTGATCCTGATATTTCCTTGGATAAACAGATCAGGTATAATCCATTTTCTCCTGATAATCCATTCAACTCGTCTGATAACGAAACTTTGTTTAGGAGTAATGACTTGGAAAGAGGAGGTATGTCTATTAATTATAGCTTAGCCAATACTTTTGAAGGCAAGTATTATAGCAAAAAAGATAGCTCTGAAAAGAAGTTCAAAATATTTAATTCGCTCAACTTATCTGGTAATTACAATCTACAAGCAGATTCATTAAATTGGTCTACTATAAACCTGAGTGCCAATGCAACGATGTTTAAAAATATCAGCAATTTGTCTATTACTGGTACTTTTGACCCTTATATCGAAACTTCAAGAGGGAGGATTAATACGACAGTGCTGTCGCAAGGAGGAGGCTTGGTAAGATTGGATGTACTCACTTTGTCTTTGGCCACCAACTTTACTCTTAAGGACATACGTGACTTGCTGGTATATGGAGGGGACCCACCTAGATCTAATAATACCCAACGTAGAGACCCTGATGAACCAGAGGAGTTGTTCTCTTGGTTTCAAGATGCACGGATAAGGCATGTTTTCAGATATGGCTTTTCAGATAACCGGGGTGTTAAATCTTGGGATGTTCAAGCACATAGTATACAGTTAACTACTGGAAATATTCCTCTAACTGACAAGTGGGGTATGAGTGTAGGCAATTTATCCTATGACCTCAAAAATAAACGATGGGTTTATCCCTCATTTACACTCAATAGAGATTTACATTGCTGGAGAATGAGTATCAGTTGGCAGCCACAGGCCAGTACATATTCCTTTTTTATAGGTGTCAAGGCAGCACCATTCGCAGAATTTCTTAAGTATCAAAGTGGGCGCAGTGCTTTTGATGCCAGTTTTATCAATTAGTGATAAACACTTTCTTAATAGAACTGAGCGTACCTTGATCAAGTCGCAGTACATAGATGCCAGTAGGTAGATCAAAGGTTTCAATGAGATGTATAGATAATCCATTTTGCCTTTCTTGCCAGAGTAGAATTCCTTTCATATCATATAATCCCAAGTGATATTCTAATTGAGGCATAAATGATAGATTGACTTGAAACCCAAAGGGAGTCAATCTCGTAATTGCAATATCGAGGGGGTCATCGGGTATGGGTCTGCTATCGCTGCAGATACCAGATGAAATCAAACTAAACCTGTATCTGTAAAGTGCGTCAAGCATTCTGTCTTTTTGGCCTTTAGTAAAGTACCATAGGCATTCATCATCCAAAAAGTTTAAAAAATTATGAGTCATATCATGACTGCCACAACTTTGCTGTTCGTCATCTACACAGCCAAAATAGACCTCACCCTGCTCTGGAGTATCATCAATAAAGTCTCCATCGTTAAAGCAACTGATGGTTTTGCCCCATAGGTGATCTACATTTAAGTAGTGTGCGATTTCATGAGTCAAGGTGCGACCTTTGTTAAACCCAGATGGTTCTTCTCTAACACCAAATGCTTGATAGTCAATCTCTATACCATCTTCATGAGGTTTTACCGTATTGTCATTGGGAAAGGATGCAATACCCAATATATCATCGCTACGGGCACTGACCCAGATGTTAAGATATTGTTCTGTGTCCCACGCATCAGATCCTCCAAGAGCGGAACTCTTTAAGATATTATGATCACTTTCATCTTGGCGTAAACCACCTATATTTTTAATATCCGTTTGAACTCGGATGATACCCGTGCTTACTTGCCCATTAGGATTAATCTGAGCGAGACAAAAACTTAACCCCGGATTGCCTACATATTTTTGAAACCGATCTGGCACATGTACGATATCGATGTTGTTTTGGTTATAATCATCATTGATAGTTTGTAGTTGTGAGTAGATTTTGTCCTCATCGATGTTTTCTTGTAGATTGTTCCAAACTATGTGAAAGACCACAGGGATGATGATTTCACTTCTTGGATATGCTTGCTTTGATACATTTTCCACCCTATAGTCAATGGGTGATTGACTTCCGCACCTAATTGATCCTTGGCTTTGCCCCGATAAGATCCATAACTGGCTGCATATAATAATACTACCTATATAGCAGATTGATTTAAAAGGCATGTCGTAAATTACAAAAAACACTCTTTATTTATGCAATTGTCAAAAATGTCATCAGATGTAAATACTTTACATATTTGATTTTATTGTATATGAAATATTTAATTGATATTTACATCCACATTTTTAGTAATGAAGCAATACCACGATCTTTTAAAACATATACTCCATAATGGAGTGTCCAAAAGTGATCGTACTGGGACAGGCACTATTAGTTGTTTTGGATATCAGATGAGGTTTGATCTTAACGAAGGCTTTCCGCTCCTAACAACTAAAAAATTGCATCTCAGGTCTATTATTCATGAATTATTATGGTTTATACAAGGGGATACTAATGTTAAGTATCTTCAAGACCATAAAGTGCGTATCTGGGACGATTGGGCAGGAGAGGATGGAGATCTCGGTCCTGTCTATGGGAAACAATGGAGACGTTGGGAGTCTACAGATGGAACTGTTCATGATCAGTTGGCGCAAGCGATAGATATGATCAAACACAACCCTGATTCACGACGAATCATCGTAAGTGCTTGGAATGTTGGAGAGCTTGACGATATGGCTCTGATGCCATGTCATTGCTTATTTCAGTTTTATGTACATGACAACAAGCTTTCGTGCCAATTATATCAGAGGTCTGCAGATACATTTTTAGGAGTACCTTTTAATATTGCCTCATATGCCCTGTTGACGATGATGATGGCACAAGTATGTGGATTGGAGTATGGGACGTTTATTCATTCTTTCGGAGATGTACATTTATATAATAACCATATTGATCAAGCGAATGAGCAATTGACAAGAGCTCCTAGGGCATTGCCCATCATGCGATTAAATCCGGATGTTACTCAGATAGAGGACTTTAGATATGGAGATTTTGAATTGATTAATTATAATCCTCACCCTCATATTAAGGCTGAGGTGTCGGTATAAATTATTTGTATTGAGTCTGAATAAAAATGGTGCAACCAGTATGTTGTAAGATATAGGGTATGAAAGTTAATTTTGCGCCAAAATTTAGATCGAGTTAGGCAGTATAATGCTGTATAAAAGATATAAAGATGATTCTGAAACATTGTAAGATACTCATAACAAGCATATTGATAATGCTTTCGGCACAGTCGTATGCCCAGCCATCTCCGGAAGCAGGTAAGACATTGTTCAGAAATTACTGTGCCACATGTCATGCGAAGGACATGAAAACTGCCAGTACGGGCCCTGCATTAGGAGGTGCTGAAGAGCGATGGGCAGATTATCCAAGGGAAGACTTATATGGATGGGTGCGAAATAGTCAGGCTATGATCAATGCCGGCCATCCGAGAGCAGTAGAGTTGTGGAATGAGTGGAAATCAGTCATGACTGCTTGGCCTAACTTATCTGATGATGATATCGAGTCAATCTTAGTATATATAGATCAAGAGTACACTAAAGTGCCAGAAGTGGCAGATGCATCAGGAGCAACAGGTGGTAATACAGATAATGGGGCCAATTACAATTGGCTATACTGGGTGTTGATAGCGACATTGGGGGCATTGGCGCTGATACTCACCAATTATATAAGTGGACTTAACAAACTTATCGCTGCTAAGGATAATGTAGATTATGTAGAGAAACCTCTACTCAGAAGAATATTCTCTAAGCCTGTTGTTAGCTTGATTATTCTTTCTGCAGTCATTTTTGGTGGATATACAACAGTGACCAATGCGATACATCTCGGGAGACAACAAGGATATGAGCCAGATCAACCAATTAATTTTTCTCATGCGGTTCATGCAGGAGAGAATGGGATAGATTGTCAATATTGCCATGATGGCGCTCGTAGATCCAAGCATGCTGTTATACCAGCCACTAATACTTGTATGAATTGTCATTCGGCCATTAAAAATGGTTCCAATTTTGGCACCGAAGAACTGACCAAAATATATGCTTCTGTAGGCTACAACCCTGAAAAGAGTAGTTACATCGAGAATTATGAGTCTTTATCTATCGATGAGATTAAGGCGATATATACCAAATGGATAAGTGATGAGTACTTAAAGGATAATGATATAACTATCCTCGATAAGAAAGGAAAGAAAGAAGTGGAGAGACAATGGAATGGAATTGTGTCATCGCTAACTAATGAGCAGAAGAAGGATGTAAGAGGCCCAATAGAATGGACACGTGTTCATAATCTGCCCGATCATGTCTATTTCAATCATGCCCAGCATGTTGTAGCAGGAGGTGTCGAGTGCCAAACTTGTCATGGCAAGGTGGAAGAGATGGACGTGGTTGGACAACATGCTCCATTGAGTATGGGTTGGTGTGTCAATTGTCATAGACAGACGGAGGTGGACTTTAAAGGCAATGAATATTACGCTAATTATGAGTTATATCATGAGCAATTAGCGACTGGCGAGAAGGAGAAAATAACAGTGGAAGATATAGGAGGATTGGAATGCCAAAAGTGCCACTATTAATAAATGATCGATCATAGTAAATCACTAATATGAAACAAGAGTTTGGAGATATTTGGGTTGGAGAGAAAGACTTGAACAGAGACGAGTCCTTTCTAACCAATGCTCAAAATGAAATCCAAAATCCTTCCTTAATAGAGGAGTTAGCTGAGTCGGAAGTAGTCGAGGAAATAGGAGGAAACAGAAGGGATTTTCTTAAAATGTTAGGCTTTGGTGTCAGTGCTGCTACAGTAGCAGCAGGGTGTGAGATTCCTGTCAAAAGGGCTATCCCGTATGTCATTAAACCTGAAGAAATTGTCCCTGGGGTCGCTACATATTATGCCTCGACATATGTCAGTGGAGGTGACTCTTGTCCTGTATTGGTAAAAACTCGAGAAGGGCGTCCGATAAAAATAGAAGGTAACGATTTATCAACAATGACTGGTGGTGGTACCTCAGCCAGAGTACAGGCATCTGTTCTAAGTTTATATGATGTCAATAGGTTGAAGTATCCTACGATAGATGGAGAGAAGGCAAGTTGGACGGATTTAGATAAAAAGGTGATGGACTCTCTTGCTACTGCCAGAGGTGTAAGAATAGTTACTAATACACTATTGAGCCCAACAGCGAGAAGAGTAATGGCAGACTTTTCTAATAAATATAATAATGTCGAAGTTATTCAGTATGATCCAGTCTCTGCATCTGCCATATTGGATGCTAATGAGCAATCATTTGGAGATAGAGTCATACCAAATTACCACTTTGATAAAGCAGATATAATCGTTAGCTTTAATGCTGACTTTTTAGGAACTTGGATATCGCCAATTGAGTATTCAAAGCAGTATGCTAAGAATAGAATCATCAGTGATGTTCATGATGCTACTATATCAAAGCACGTACAGGTAGAGTCACAGATGTCCCTGACTGGCTCCAATGCTGACAATAGAATATTAATCAAACCATCTGCCCAAGGCGAGGCGATCACTTATCTATATAGTGCCATCTCAGGTGTTAGAGCTATATCCAATAGCTTAGATGATAGCACTAAGGCCACCTTGACTAATTTAGCCAAGCAGCTTCAAAGTCATCAAGGCAAAGTGCTAGTGGTTAGTGGTAGTAATAATACTTCCGAACAATTGTTGGTCAATGCCATCAACAATCATTTAGGTAGTTATGGCTCTACGATAACATTTGATCATGCCTCCTTACAGCGACAAGGAGATGAGAAAGGATTAGTGTCCTTAGTTGCTGATATTCAGAGTGGCAGAGTCGATACTGTGATATTCAACAATTGTAACCCAGTATTTGAATACTCATTTATCAATGGCCTCCAAGAGTCTGTTGAGGGCCTTAAGAACTCTATAGCTTTATCCTATGATATCAATGATACTACTGATTTATGTGGTATTGTGGCACCAATCAACCACTATTTGGAGAGTTGGGGCGATGTAGAGTCTAAGAGAGGACAACTAAGTTTGATACAACCAACGATAAGTCCTTTGTTTGATACGAGACAAGGCGAGGAATCATTATTACTTTGGTCAGAATCGTCTCCTAATACGGATCAACCATACTATGATTACTTAAAGAGTAATTGGGAGTCATCAATGTTCTCCAAACAATCAAAGTACTTGAGCTTTTCTATGTTTTGGGATCAGGTCTTGGGAGATGGGGTATATACTTTTGACGCCCCTTCTAAGGCCTCTGAGTTTTCTATCAATGTAGCAAGTGCTATTGGTGGGGTGACAAGAGCAACGTCCGGAAGCTTAGAGGTTCAGTTTATGGAGCCGCTTACTATAGGCAATGGTGTTCATGCCAATAATCCTTGGTTACACGAAATGCCTGACCCAGTTAATAGATGTGCATGGGGTAATTATCTTGCCGTTCCTATTGGTTTTGATGGAAAGAATCAGTTTGAAGGATATAATGACCTTAAAGATGGAGATCTTGTTAGGTTGACCATCGGAGAGGAGACCTATGTGATTCCTGTCATTCAACAATTCGGTCAGGCACCAGGAACTGTAGCTGTAGCTATAGGGTATGGAAGGAAATCCATAGGAAGTGCCGGCAGAAATGTAGGTGTTAATGTAAATGGATCAATGACCATAGAGGATGGGAAAGCTCAATATTTTGCTCCTGAGGCCTCTATCTCAAGGAAAGTAGGTAAAGAGGAGTGGTTTAGTAGTGTGCAGTATCACCACACTATGGGCGTAACTGCTAACAATAAAAAAGGAGAAGAGATTAATGCCGATGAAGCAGCTTTAGCAACTGGATATGGAAATATCTTTACTGGATATCAAGGCTCGCTGACAGGCAGATCTATCATAAGAAAGTCCCATATTGACAATATCGAACAAGCGGTAGCAGATCTTCAGCATGAGCGTGAGCATCATCAAGGACTCAACGCTGAGACATTGTATCCTTATGATGAGTACCGCAAAGATAAGTATGAGGTAGGGCATCACTGGGGATTACATGTAGACCTCAATGCATGCACAGGATGTGGGGCGTGTACCATTGCATGTATGGCAGAGAACAATGTGCCCGTTGTAGGAAAGAAGCAAGTAGCAAGACACCAAGAGATGGCTTGGTTACGGATAGATAGATACTACTATGGAGATGTCCAAAATCCTAATGTTGTCTATCAGCCGATGATGTGTCAACACTGTGACAATGCTCCATGTGAGAACGTCTGTCCTGTCAATGCAACCAACCATAGCTCTGAAGGATTGAATCAAATGACCTATAACAGATGTATCGGTACTAGATACTGTGCTAACAACTGTCCTTATAAGGTAAGAAGATTCAACTGGTTAGATTATACAACTGCTGACCTCTTCCCAGCGAATCAGGTAACTATTAACGGTGAGGAAGTCCCTTATGGAGCGGATAATTTGACAAGAATGGTGTTGAATCCTGATGTGACCGTGAGATCCAGAGGAGTCATAGAAAAATGTAGTTTCTGTGTTCAAAAAATACAAGAAGGGAAATTAACAGCCAAAGTGGAAGGGCGTCAGTTAAAAGATGGAGATATTAAATCTGCTTGCCAATCGGCATGTCCTACTGGAGCATTGACTTTTGGTGATACCAATATGAAGGAAGGTGATTTTCATGATAAGTTAGAATCACCACTGAATATGATTGTTTTAGAAGAAATTAATGTCAAATCCTCCGTGACTTACACGATGAAAGTCAATAACAGGGATGAATCATTAGAATTATCTTAATAAATATATAGTTGACCATATGAGTGCAACAGTAAGTCCATTAAGAGAACCACTAGTACAAGGTAATAAGTCTTATCATGACATTACCGAAGACTTAATCAGCCCCACAGAGCGGGCACCAGGAAAAGAGTGGTGGGCAATTTTCGGCATCTCTGCTTTACTGGCAGGGGTCATGGTGTTTTGCATTTTGTGGACTATATGGCATGGTATAGGTACCTGGGATCTCAACAGAACCGTAGGGTGGGGTTGGGATATAACTAACTTTGTATGGTGGATCGGAATCGGCCATGCAGGTACATTGATATCGGCTATACTACTGCTATTTAGACAGAAGTGGAGGACTGGTGTTAATAGAGCCGCTGAGGCCATGACGATATTCGCCGTGATGTGTGCAGGATTATACCCATTGATACATATGGGGAGGATTTGGTTGGCCATATTCATTTTCCCTTATCCTAACACTAGGGGGTCACTTTGGCCTAACTTTAACTCACCTTTGCTGTGGGATGTATTTGCGATAAGTACTTACTTCACCGTTTCGATACTATTCTGGTATACAGGATTAGTTCCTGATTTTGCTACAATGAGAGATCGAGCTACCGGCATTAGAAAGAGAGTCTATGGATTCCTTTGTTTTGGTTGGACCGGATCTGCCAAGCATTGGCAGAGATGGGAAGCATTATCATTGGTATTGGCAGGATTAGCTACGCCGTTGGTACTCTCAGTACATACAATCGTGAGTTTTGATTTCGCCACCTCAGTGATTCCTGGATGGCACACGACTATATTTCCACCGTACTTCGTTGCAGGGGCTGTATTTTCAGGATTTGCCATGGTACAGACGTTGATGTTGATCACACGACGTTTGCTTAAGTTGGAGAACTATATTACCATAGGTCATATAGAGTCAATGAACAAAGTAATACTTGTTACTGGTACAGTAGTAGGAGTAGCATACTTGACGGAGTTGTTTATCGCCTGGTATTCGGGATATATCTATGAACAATTTGCGTTTTTTAATAGAGCAGTAGGACCATACTATTGGTCATATTTTGGAATGATGTTTTGTAACGTGGTCTCACCCCAATTATTTTGGTCGACCAAGTTAAGGAGGAATGTTTTGTTCACTTTCTTCATGTCCATATTCATCAATATAGGTATGTGGTTTGAACGCTTTGTAATTATTGCTACGACTTTAGCAAGAGATTACTTGCCATCCAGCTGGTCTTATTATGTGCCAACATGGGTTGAGGTAGGAATCTTTGTAGGTTCATTGGGATTCTTTGGAGTCCTGTATTTATTGTTTACAAGAGTGGCGCCAGTGGTTGCTGTAGCTGAGATTAAGTCTATTTTAAAGACATCAGGTGATCAATACTTAGAACCGAACAGTGAACACCATCACCACGTGATATCAGATTACCAAGCGGCAGAAAGCGCAGGCAAAGTTTATGATACTCATCACGCTCATTCAGAAAGTCATTAATTATGGAAAAAAGTAGAGAAGTAGTATTCGGTTTATACGACGACGAAACTGACATGATGGATGCCATCAAGGTCGCCAATAAAGATCACTTAGACATTTATGATGTCTATACTCCTTTTCCTGTACACGGGTTAGACCCTCTTTTAGGGTTAGAAGAGTCAAGACTACATATCGCTGGTTTCATCTATGGAGCCATAGGAACATTAACAGCTTTTTTAGGAATGACTTGGATTTTTACACAAGATTGGCCAATCATATTTGGTGGTAAACCTTATTGGTCTGTTCCTGCATTTATTCCGATAACTTTTGAGTTGACAGTACTTTTTGCTTCGATAGGTATGGTCGTTACCTTTTATACCATATGTGGCTTAGGTCCTGGCGTTTCTAATCCTATTTTACATGATAGGATTACTGATGATAAATTTTGTATAGCTTTTGATACACATTCTGTGAGTGCTGAGAAGGCACAAAATTTTCTTAAAAGCACAGGTGCAAAAGAAATATCTAATAAGATTATTTAAGCGATAAGAATCATGAAGAATATAAAATATATAATCTTATATGTTACAATAGTCTTGCTCTTTGCATGTCAGCAACCTGGTAAGAACAAAACTGGTAGTGAGTATATGCCAGATATGGGACATAGTATAGCCTATGAGGCCAATTATTACACATATTACTATCACAATACCTGGGGTTCTGAAGATGAGTACTATCAAATGGCACAGCCTAAACTTCCTGTAGCCGGGACTATCCCAAGAAGTAGTGCTAAGGGAAGTACAGTCTATCATTATGGTGATTCTGACGAAGAGAGGGCCAGAGCAATCGCTGAGATCATACAGAATCCATATCCTATTACAGATGCAGGATTGGCAGATGCTAAAGAATTATATAACGTATACTGTGGCATTTGTCATGGGGAGAAGGGAGATGGCCTAGGATATCTTGCGAGGGATGGCAGTCCTTATCCTGTGGCTCCTGCCAACTTGTTGTTAGAAGAGTTTTTAGGAGCATCCAATGGGAGATATTATCATGCTATCATGTATGGCAAGAACCTCATGGGCGCCTATAAGGACAAGCTATCGCATGAAGAGCGCTGGCAAGTGATACACTATATACGATCTCTGCAAGCCAAAGAATTAAAATTGGCGTATAATGAAGAGGTCAACACGTTGAATGACATTGATGTTCCAGCAGCAACATTAAAAACTGCTATGGCGGTCCAAGAAGAGACCCATGATACTCATCATGACACTGGACACCATGTATCGGATCACCATGAAGAATCTCATCACTAAAGAAGATTAAGAAGTTATGCAAATGACAACATACGAAGTATCCAATAAACAACGAACCCTTTTGCTATCAGGTATAGTAGTAGGTGTGATTTGTTTAATATTAACCTGGATAGGTGATGATGCCTTACATACCAGATTCTGGACTAACTTTTTACACAATTCAGTATTCTTTACAGGAATATCCTTAATGGCGATATTCTTTTATTCTGTATGTACTACAGCATGGGGAGGATGGTTTATTGTATTTAAGAGAGTGTGGGAATCGATGGGCATGTTCTTAGTTGTGGGGCTAATATTGATGGGAATCATGGCTTTAGGAACAGTGTTTGACCTACATCATGTATATCATTGGGCCGACCAAGCGTCTGTTGATGGTGATAAGATATTGCAGCAGAAATCTTCATTTCTAAATAATTTTTGGTATGTCGTAAGTGTTGGCATTGTCGCAGTCTGGTTCTTTTTTGCCTATAAAATTAGACAAAACAGTATCGCAGAAGACGATAATAATGATAAGGCATATGGGATTCATTTCAAAAATCGTTGGTGGACGGCAACGTTCCTACCGATTGCAGGATTTTCTGTTTGTTTGGTAATCTGGCAGTGGGTAATGTCGATAGATGCACACTGGTATAGCACGATGTTCGCTTGGTACTCTGGTGCAAGCTTGTTCGTATCTATGATTGCTATGACTATATTGATCTTAATATTCTTAAAATCAAAAGGATATTATCCTAATGTGAGCCTGGAGCATTTTCATGACTTAGGAAAGTTCATGTTTGCCTTTAGTATATTTTGGACTTATTTATGGTTTTCTCAATACATGCTGATATGGTATGCCAATGTAGGCGAAGAGACAGTATACTTCAAGACAAGACAAGATCAATATCCAGTATTATTTTATGCCAACTTAGTCATCAATTTTATTTTGCCATTTTTCATTTTAATGAGAAATGATACTAAGAGGAAGTATGGTACATTGATATTCGTTGGGCTGATAGTAATATTTGGTCATTGGTTAGATTTCTTTCTGATGATAAAGCCAGGTGCTCTACATACAGCGCATGAGATATCTGGTTCTCACGGTGATCATAGTACAGGTCATATGGTCCCAGATGGTCATGGAGCCTCGGATCATGGTACAGAGTTAGGACAGCATGCGGCAGAAGCTGCAGGCCATCATGGCGGTTCAGCGTTGGATCATGCTGTTGATGCTGGACATCATGCTGCTGCTCATGCATCGTCATTTGAAGCAGGGTTTACATTGCCTGGATTCTTAGAGATCGGTACAATGATAGGGTTCTTATGTGCCTTTTTGTATTTCTTTTACACCACCTTAGGGAAGTCTAAATTGGTGCCCAAGAATGACCCTTATTTATCAGAAAGTTTACATCATCACGTATAAAAAATTAATATGATCGGCCTTTTAATAGTCGGGATTCTTTTTCTTTTTGGTGTTATAGTTATTCAAATTGGTAAGGTTACCGATTTAACTGCTAAGATTAAAGGAGAAGAAGCGGTTAGCAGAAGCGTGACTAATAGTCAAGCTGTCTGGCTAATGGTATTTTGTGTAGGCTTTTTAGTCTATTGTGTAGTATCAGCGATTTACTATAAAGATTCAATGCTGGGCTATGGACCACATGAGTCAGCTTCGGCGCACGGAAGCCAGATAGATGGCTTATTTGATACCACTTTATTCTTTACTGGTATAGTATTTATATTGACCCATATTGCCTTATTTTGGTTTTCATATAAATATCGTCGTCAAGAAGGAAGGGTAGGAAAGTTCTTTGTACATGACAACAAACTTGAGATCGTTTGGACGATAGTTCCAGCTGTTGTGATGATCTTCTTAGTAACCAATGGCTTGGTCGTTTGGAATGAAGTGATGGCTGACGTCGAACCGACAGAAGAGATTCTTGAGTTTGAAGCTACAGGATACCAATTTGCTTGGGATATAAGATACCCAGGACCAGATGGTAAACTAGGAACTCGCAATTTCAGACTTATTGATTTAGGCAACAATCCATTGGGACAGGATTGGGAAGACCCAAAGAATATAGATGACTTTCATCCCACCGAGATATATCTTCCAGTCGACAAGAAGGTAAGGGTAAGAATAACGGCCAAAGATGTATTGCACAATTTTTATTTACCACATTTTAGATTAAAAATGGATGCCATTCCTGGCCTTCCAACATATTTTATCTTTACACCAACTGTCACAACTGAGGAGTATAGAGAAAATCTTAGTGAGTATCCGGAATGGCAAGTTCCTGCTGATCCAGAGGATCCTGATGGACCTCAACGATGGGAGGTATTTGATTATGAGTTGGCTTGTGCTGAATTATGTGGGCGAGGGCATTACTCAATGCGTCGAGTAGTTAAGATTGTATCACAGGAAGAGTATGATGAGTGGTTTAATAGTCAAACGAGCTATTATGTCCAAAATATCAGAAATTCTGATTCAGATCCTTATAAAGGACAGTTGTTGCCTTACGAAGTAGATGCCAGAAACCAAGAGTTGTTGGCAGATATAGAAGCGGCACTTATCGAGGACGACCCTTCAGCAGTCTCAATAAATTTGAAAAATGTCTTTTTCAATGTCGGCTCTGCTGAACTGAAGGAGGAATCTAAATACGAGTTGAATAATGTTGTTAAGATTCTTAAAGATTATAATGACATAGCTATAGAAATATCTGGTCATACTGATAATACTGGGGATGCTAAGGCGAACCTTATATTATCGGAGCAAAGAGCAGAGGCGGTTATAAATTATCTTACTGTCAATGGAATTGGCGGTTCACGATTGAGTTCTGTAGGGTACGGCCAAAATCAACCGGCTGATACTAACGATACAGTAGAAGGGCGACAGAATAATCGCCGTATTGAATTGAAAATTATTTCTCAAAATCTCTAAAATTGACCAATGTCAGAGGTAACAACATTTAATGAGGAAGCATTGATCGAAGAGCAGGGCTATGATGATCATTTTCATGATCATCATCATGAAGACAAATACAAGTCTAGCTTTATATTCAAGTATATTTTCAGTCTTGATCATAAGATTATAGCAAGACAGTTCCTTTTTACAGGAATGTTTTGGGCATTGATAGGTTCTGCCATGTCTGTAATCTTCAGGTTACAGTTAGGGTTTCCAGATGAAAGTCTTGGATGGTTAAAACCAATGCTGGGACGATGGATCATGATGAATGAAGAGACGGGTATAGGTACGTTAGATCCTCAATTTTATTATGCATTAGTGACGATGCATGGTACGATCATCGTATTCTTTGTCTTGACGGCAGGGCTCAGTGGAACGTTTAGTAATTTGCTCATTCCATTACAGCTCGGAGCCCGTGATATGGCTTCGCCTTTGCTCAATATGATGTCTTATTGGTTCTTCTTTATGGCTGGATTGGTGATGTTTTTCTCCTTATTCCTTTCCACAGGTCCTTTCTCTGGCGGTTGGGTGGCATATCCACCTCTGAGTGCCCTGCCACAGGCATCGTCGGGTTCAGGGGCAGGTATGACCTTATGGTTGATAAGCTTAACCTTATTTGTTGTTTCGGTACTATTAGGAGGAATCAATTATATCACAACAGTATTAAACTTGAGAACCAAAGGAATGAGCCTTTGGAGAATGCCACTGACGATTTGGGCATTTTTCGTAACAGCGATTATCGGACTTTTATCTTTTCCAGTATTGGTATCAGGATTTTTCTTGCTGATAGCGGATAGATCATTAGGAACCAGCTTTTACCTTAGTGAAATATTCATTAACGGGCAAGCATTGGATTATGTAGGTGGTAGTCCCGTATTGTACCAACACTTGTTTTGGTTCTTAGGTCACCCAGAGGTATATATTATCATATTGCCAGCTATGGGTATTGTTTCAGAAGTACTTTCTGTACATGCTCGTAAGCCGATATTTGGTTATAAAGCTATGGTCTATTCTATATTGGCTATTGCATTTTTATCATTTATCGTTTGGGCACACCATATGTTTATGTCAGGAGTGAATCCTTTTATTTCTAACTTCTTTGTAATCTTTACTTTGATTATTGCGGTTCCGTCCGCTGTTAAAGTGTTTAATTGGATAACCACTTTATGGGGCGGTAATATTAGACTCAATAGTCCTATGCTTTTTGCGATAGGGTTTGTTTCGATGTTTATATCCGGAGGGCTTACAGGAATATTTTTAGGTAATTCGGCCATTGACATACAGTTGCATGATACATATTTCGTTGTAGCTCACTTTCATATTGTAATGGGTGTGGCAGCGTTCTTTGGTATGTTTGCAGGCATATATCATTGGTACCCAAGAATGTTCGGAACCTTTATGAATGAAACTTTGGGAAGGATTCATTTTTGGGTGACTATGATTGGCGCTTATGCCATCTTTTGGCCTATGCATTATTTAGGAATGGCTGGAGTGCCGAGGAGATATTACAGATTTGATAGTTTTGATGCCTTTGGACAGTTCACCACTATGAACGAGTTTATCACGATAGCCGCTATTGTAACTTTTGCGGCACAAGTATTGTTCGTAGTTAACTTTATCTGGTCAATCAAGAACGGTAAGAAGATGACCACTAAAAATCCTTGGCTAGCGACAACTTTAGAGTGGACTACCCCAATAAAGGCTGGACATGGTAACTGGCCGGGTAAGATTCCTACAGTACATAGATGGGCTTATGATTATGGTAAAGACGGACAGGATTATATACCTCAAGTTTTTCCTCTTACGGATAAAGAGAAAGAAGAAGAAGCTCATTAAGTCATAGAAGATTTGGCAAAAACAACAACATATCAACGTAGAACGATTAACAATCAAAATCAATTTGATTGGACCAAAGACTTCGGGCTATTGGTCAAATTCAGATTATCAATGTTGGTTGTGGCAACATCCATTGGCGCTTTTTATTTGGCTTCTGGGTTAAGTGCTTCTATCGTTCAACTCGCCATTTTGGCTGTTGGAGGGTTTTCCATTACCGCTGCTAGTAATATTATCAATCAGGTCTTAGAAAAAGACTTTGATGCGCTTATGGATCGTACGTCTGACAGGCCTATAGTTAATAATAGACTGTCCGCGTCTAAAGCAGTGCTGATAGCGGGTGTTTTATGTCTTGTTGGTGTCACGCTATTAGGAATTTTTAATCCTATAGCATCGTTTTTTGGCATGTTTGCTTTTATTCTTTATGCGTTTATATATACACCATTAAAGCGATACTCGAGAGTAGCAGTATTCATTGGAGCTATAGCAGGCGCTATGCCTATGTTAATTGGATGTGTTGCCTTTGATGGATATGTATCGGCATTCGCATTGTCATTGTTCATGATACAATTAGCATGGCAGTTTCCGCACTTTTGGTCAATAGCATTTTTATCATTTGACGATTATAATAAAGCGGGATTTAGCTTCATCCCTAAAAATGAACTTGGCACTATTGATACAAGTGTAAGCCTGAGTTCTATTATCTATGCGTTTGGCTTAATAGTGATTAATGTAGCCATGTATATAATGGGCATCGTCGGCTTGTTGGGCTTTGTAGGCCTCTTGTTATTATCGGCAGTGTATTTTGGATATAGTGTGATGTTCTATAAAAGATTTGATAGACTCTCAGCGAGGAAGCTTATGTTTTGCTCATTGCTATATGTTCCTATGGTTTTGGTAGTTTGTATCATAGATTTAATGGTTTATTAATTATGAATACAACTTATTACCATACTAATAATAAGATCCATCCACTCAAGTTTGCGATGTGGATCGCTATGGCAAGCATAACAATGATGTTTGGTGCCTTTACAAGTGCATATGTGGTTCGACAGGCAGCAGGCAATTGGCTGGAATTTGGACTGCCGAATATTTTCTTTGTCAGTACGGTTGTTTTGCTATTATCAAGTGTTTGTTTGCATGCATCGTATAGATATTTTATAGCAGAGCGTATAAACATATACAAACCCTTATTAATACTCAGTGGACTGTTGGGTGTTACTTTTATTGTCTTACAGTATCAAGGATGGCTTGCGCTATTTGGGATAGGTGTTGATTTGAAAGGTAATCCAGCAGGGTCATTTTTATATATCATTACTGGTGTTCACATACTACATGTGATCGGAGGGATTATTGCTCTTTTGATAGGAGTGATCAATGCCTATACACTCAAGTTCAAAGTGACGCCAAAGAGAAAAATTAATTTTGAGTTACTTCTACACTATTGGCATTTTGTTGATTTGTTGTGGGTGTATCTTTTGATCTTCTTGTATTTAAGTAGATAGTATAATGGCAGAAACATTAACACAGACGCATGGAGATCATCATGCTGAGCCAAATTGGGATGGAGCATCTCAACCGTTCAAGGCGAGCTATGGTAAGCTGATGATGTGGTATTTCTTATTGTCCGATGCATTTACGTTCTCAGGCTTTTTGATTGCCTATGGGACTCTTCGAGTAAGTAGCCCCACTTGGCCAGTCCCTGATTTTGTATTTAGCACTTTCCCTGGAGGGATTCATCATGCTCCGCTTTTGTTTGTGACCTTGATGACATTTATCCTTCTTGCTAGTTCTTTTACCATGGTGCGTGCCGTGCAAGAAGGACATCAGGAGAATAAGAACGGAGTCGTGTTTTGGATGATTTTGACCATTATCGGTGGTGCCGCCTTTTTGGGTTGCCAAGCATGGGAGTGGAACAATCTTATCATGGAAGAATCAGTATCTTATCATACCAACCCTTTTGGTACTCATACAGAACATGGACGATACTTGGAAGGAGATGGACACGATATAGCAGCTGGAGATACGTTTGTACCTGGTGACTCGTACTTGATTCATAACCATGACGGTAGTTGGCATAACTTACCATATGAAGTGCTGGATGCTGAAGGCAATCCAATGATTGGAGATCAAGGAACTCCAGTAAAGGGAGAGCAAGCTTTTGGTCCTAAGGCCTTTGGAGCTCTATTCTTCTGTATTACAGGCTTTCATGGATTCCACGTATTCTCAGGGGTCGCTTTCTTATTGATCATTTGTATCAATGCGGCATCTGGATTGTATGTAGATAGAAAAAATGGTTACGAGATGGTTGAAAAGATAGGCCTGTATTGGCACTTTGTCGACCTGGTATGGGTATTTGTTTTCCTTGTATTCTATTTGATTTGATCAATATCAAAAAGTAAAAATTATGGCACAAGATTATGAAACATCAAAGAAGGTAGCCACCAAAATTATTACTGTGTTGGCTATTATAACCATTGCCGAAGTAGCATTTGCTTTAGCAGGAAAGGGATATATCGTGGATGGCTGGCATGTACCGACTGCGATCATGGCCGGAGTAATGATATTGTTTAGTATCATAAAAGCATACTTGATCGTGTATGAATTTATGCACATGAAATATGAGGTGCCTGGATTAGTAAAATCTGTATTGCTACCCTTGTTTTTATTAGTTTGGGCTATTGTTGCATTTCTCTACGAAGGAGATGCTTGGAAAGGCAATCGGGACAACGTGCAAGAACGAAACGAACTTATCATCGATGATTTGTCAAGCAAGAGCGGAATGAACGATGTCAAGAACATAGAAGGCTTGTTTTAAAACAAGCTCGATACTTTTAGCATTACTTAGATAATGCACCTTATTACTGTCACGTCATTAAGCATCTTATGAAGTATTTAATAGCTGGTGCTGTAGTAGCAATGTTAATAGGTGCTCCCCTTGGTTCTTACTTTTATCTCAAATCTGGGCTTAAGTATCGGTTAGAGAGTCAAGAACAATTAAAAGAAAAAGAAGTATCTGCAGCAACATCTCAGGCCATTGAACGTGTCCGCACTCCTGCTACTGCTGCTTTAATACATGCTTCTTCAGATCCTCGACCAGTAGATATTGATTTATTGAAAGAAATAGATGAACGTATCGTCGACAGAGATCATTTTGAAATCATCACCAGATTAGATAAAAATATTTTTGATAGTTTTCGTGACATACGCTTTATCACGAGTGACTCTTTGTTTACCACTACAGCAGAGCGTTTCATTCTGGTAGATTCTGCAGGTGTCGTTAGAAACACGTATATGGCAGATGATGATATATCTAAAGAGCTCATACGACATCTTGCTGTAGTAATACCTTTGCCAAAGCACAGAGATATACGTCTAAGGCGAGAATTAGAAAATTAATAACCTATGTCCAACATCTTAGAACCTAAGTTAGACCTGGCTCGCAAACTTAATAGATTAAGCTGGGTAGTATCAGGAGTTGTATTCTTGGCAGTAGTTATGATGCGGAGGATAAAGATATCTACCGATATAGATTTTACATTTTTACCTCCATTATACTCTACACTCAATGGACTCACGGCTATATTATTGATTGCGGCTATCATATTCATCAAGAAAGGTATGGCCAACAATCATCGAAAGATGATGACTGGTGCACTTTTTACTTCAGCTTTATTTCTTGTATGTTATGTCATATATCATATTACGACGCCAGAGACATTATACTGCCAAGAGGGATCTATTAGATATGTTTATTTTACATTGCTGATATCACATATAATATTAGCCGCTGTGATATTGCCTTTTATATTGTTTACCTATGTAAGAGCGTATACTAATCAATTTGTACAACACAAAGCTATGGCTCGATGGGTATTTCCTTTATGGCTTTATGTAGCTTTGACAGGGCCCATTATATACCTTATGCTGAGACCTTGCTATTAGGCCTAAGTCATTCTAAATTTGTACCTATGAAAAAAGCACTTATTCTTATTCTATTGTTAGCACTAATATGTGTCGATATCTCAGCTCAATGTCCCATGTGCAAGATAGCAGCGGAATCTAATCTGGAGAATGGAGGGACAGCTGGCAAAGGTCTTAATACGGGCATACTTTATATGCTATCTCTGCCATACCTTCTTATCGGCCTAATAGGGATAATCTGGTATAAAAACAGACACAAAGAAGAATTGCCTATCCTTGATTAAAAGAAAAATGGCCATTTTAGCCTTTGCCAAAATGACCATCGGTTTAGAACGACATTGCATAGCCGATACCTACTGAAAAACCTTTATTCTTAATATTGGTGCGTATGATACCTATATCACTGGCCGTCTCAAGAGCATGGCTAAATTGAGCTTCACCAAATATTTTGTGTTTCTGATCTATATTATAAGCATAGCCCACTCCTAATAGACTGTGTATGACTTGCTTGTTAATCTCGTCCATCGGCAGTCTGACTTCAGGTAAATTGATATTTAGTATACTGTTGACCTGTGGCAAGAGTGTGGCGTCTGATACAATCGATCCTATGATGCCAACATGAGGATAAAAACTTCCTCTTCCCAAGGGAATATGATAATTTATCGTCAAAGGAATATCTATACTTCTAATGCTGAGATCTGTGCTTATGCCAATAGGAATATTAAGACCTAATAGATTGAGATCTGTAGAGGCACCGAGAGACGTTCTTCTATCAGACCAAGTTAACCCTGAATGTATGGACCATCGATTATTGAATGAGTATTCTCCAACGATGCCATATTGAGCAGTTACGCTTGTTGAGTTTACTTGATCTATTATTTCGAGACCTTCGTTAAAAGAAATTTTGTTAGCCAGAAGACCTGTCTTTACGCCAATACTTATTTGTGTTATGGCAGGAAGGGTTGAGAGTAACAGTGCCGCAATTAATAAGTGTTTAGTCATAATTTCTGATTTTGTGTAGTTGCCTACGGTGATTAATTCACTGATCAGTTATAAGTATGACTGTAAACCCCTATTAATAAGAGTTAATAGAAGATTAATGAAATGATAAGCTTATCTAAAGATGGATTATCCTAAGCTTTTAAATACAGACAGGACACTCCAGAGCCACGCCACGACAAATAGTACACCACCGATTGGGGTGATGGCTCCCAGCTTCTTGAGACCGGGCATATCCCACATCTCATGCATGGAGAGTATGTAGAGAGAGCCACTAAATAGAACTATTCCTGCAATAAAAAACCACATGATCGTGCTCACGCTTTGTCCGTCCAATTGATGAAGGATCAATAATACGACCAAGGCGCCGATACTATGGATGAAATGATAAAAGCTTGCAGTCTTGTACACGTCCATATATTTATCAGAGATCTTGCTCGCTATATAGTG
>CAZJHC010000004.1:0-28317 GCA_964545645.1 uncultured Saprospiraceae bacterium | reverse complement strand
TTATGATAGTGGATTGTACTTTAATCACATTGGTGTTCAGATAGATGAGTTCATTGGGGGGTCAGGGTCGAGAGAGTTAAACAATAGGATGCTCATTATGAATGATAATATCAAATTATCTCATGAAGGTAGTCTCAGAACCTTAATAGACAGAAATGGATATAGTCTATTTAATAGTGCCAATTGGCATACTATTAAGGCTTACAATAATGGAAACTCTGGTCAGTTTGACTTGTATACTGGACATAATGGCAAGATGATTGTCTCCATGGGTTCAACATCGGAAGGTTCTGATAGAGGCTCTATCGAACTATATGATAGCCAAGGAATAGAAAAGACAAATCTATCGATAAATGACTCAGATGAAGGCATCCTTAAATTATATGGAGCGAATGAAAACACAACCGCTGTTTTGGGAAGTATTTCAGGAGCTGGATATATGAGCTTACATGATTCAGAGGGTACCGCCAAAATTCAATTGTTCGCTGATGTTTTAGATAAAAGTCAAATAGTTATTGATCATTTCGACGGAGAGACCATTGAACTTAATGCACCCGATTCTGATTTCTCAGGTGTTTTTGAAGGTGGTAAAGGAGTAAGAATGAAATCTGACTTAAATATTACGGCTGATTTAACACTACAGGCCAATGATGGTAACAATTTAGACGGAGTAATACAAAGTGATCCAAATTATCCTAATAGTAATCTGGTGTTTAGATCTAAAGGGTCTGTTATCGTGACTCTCGATCGTGATGAGAATGGTGATGGACTTCATCCCTTTGTAATTAGTAACGGCACCAATCAATTATTTCATATTAATAAAGATAAGGGAGCAACCGTGCAAAGGCTCACTGGGAATTAGGTGCCTGAACCCCATTTAACAGTAAGAGATGTATCGGATACAGGATATGGAAGAATAAACATTGGTAGTGTTAACAGTCAATATTGGCAAATCGCTGGCAAACCTACAGGAACATCTACTCAAAAGTATCTACTCTTCCACCTAACAGATACGGACGGTACGACTGGAGATGATTTGATTCAAATCAGAGGAGATGGCAATGCCTTTATTGAAGGGGTATGGGCACCGATAAGCGACATCAGACTAAAGAAGGACATCGTTAAAGTCAAGGGTTCATTAGAGAAACTTTCGAGATTAAATGGATACAATTACAACTGGAAGAGCCCAAATAAACCACTTCCTCAAACTGGTGTAATTGCACAGGAAGTACAAGAAGAATTTCCAAATCTGGTTGTAGCCAATCATACGGGACATCTTAGTGTTAATTATGATGGCCTGATCCCACACCTAATCGAGGCGATCAAAGAGTTAAAAGCGGAGATTGAGATACTAAAGTCAGCATCCAAACAAAACTAATTAGGATTATAAAAAAAAAGATGAGGCTGTCAGAATCTGTGAGACAACCTCATCTTTTAAGGAAATGCAGTGAATAGGTTATAATCATTAATAATCAGCAACAATTTGACCAATTAGTTGGATAGTTGATAGAGCCATCATACGAACGGCAAATAAATTGAGGTGAACGGTTGAGATACTCAGGGCTTTTGTAATCTACGGCAGTCGATCTTTCATCATTTGCAAAAAATCTTCTCTTCGTCTGCGGGCTATAGGGACAGAGGAGCCATTAGTAGTTATAATGTATCCATCCTTATCATATTTGAGGACCTTGTTGATATTAACAACATAGGATCTATGACTTTGTATAAATG
This sequence comes from uncultured Saprospiraceae bacterium, assembly GCA_964545645.1. GTDB lineage: Bacteria > Bacteroidota > Bacteroidia > Chitinophagales > Saprospiraceae > GYS-P2D. The sequence continues at coordinate 26,586 of CAZJHC010000004.1, read as the reverse complement.
AGGACCCTAAGAGCTTAGTAAATTCGCCAATACTATAAGAGCTCAGCAGTTCTGAGCGGTTTTCAGCGATGACTTTGGTATATCTATCTATCGCCTCAAGATAAAGAATATCAGAAAGAGGGATAAAGTCTATACCCTGAGCACTTGGTATACCTATCGTTCGATGTTGATCATTTGATCTTTGAAGGTTGGCCAGAAGTATTTGATTTTGAACAGAATATGATGATTGCTTTACCTTCTTGGACACTTTGACGATTGCCTCTTGGAGCTCTTCTATATTAATAGGTTTGACTAGATAATCTACAGCAGATATCTTGATAGCATCTAACGCATAATGATTATACCCCGTCACAAATATGACATGCAGTTCTTTGTTTTCTAACCTTGACAACAATTCAAACCCGTTCAGCTCAGGCATATCTATGTCAAGCAGGATGAAATCTGGCTTCAACAAAGGAATTTCCTTAAGGGCGATCAATGGATCGGTAAAAGTACCTTTGATGTCTATCATCAACTCCAACTCTTTTATCATTAATTCTAAGAGTCTCGAGGCCTTAGGCTCATCGTCTACGATCACACAACTAAGCTGTACCATGATGCATATCTTTTATTCTTATAGATACTGTTGTCCCAGTGGGTTGATTATCAATATCATACTTATCGGTATAATCTATTGTATAATTCTTTGAGTTGATGGTATTAAAAAGTTTTAGCCTTGATGCAGTGATATCTGTAGAAAGGGAGTTATGTTGATGGTTTTGTTTGTTATTGATTTGCCTAGAGGCTGTACGACCTATTCCATTATCATCTATGGTCACTACGATCATCTCGTCGATTTTTTCAAATCCAATGTGTATAAGCCCTTTTCGATCAGTCAGATGACCTACACCATGGATGACAGCATTCTCGATGATGGGTTGTAGGATCATAGAAGGGATTAATTGAATTTGTTCATTGATATATTCTTTTAATTCTATGACAAAATCCCATTTGTCTTCAAAGCGTAATTTCTCTAAGTCCAGATATAGCGTTAGCTGTTCTATTTCTTTAGATATTGATATATGATCATAGTGTGATGATTCTAATATCAACCGGATCAATCTTGCGAACTTATTGAGATAATTTCTTGCTAACTTCTTTTCGCTCGTCTGGATATAATACTGAATCGAATTCAATGCATTAAAGATAAAATGTGGGTTAAGCTGAGACCTCAAGGCTTTCAACTTTACATTGATGATTTCGTTTTCTAATCCTAGTTTTTCTTTGAGTCTTTTTTGTTTTCTTTCAAAATATCGCAACATCAACAATGACAATATTAGGGTGCCTCCAATGATAATTAAAAGGTTGCGCAATATTTTGGACCAATTCCTCCGCACCCTTATTGTCGCCAATAGTTGTTCGGGGGACCCTTCTATTCTTAATTGTCCATACAATCTGTAAGTGCCTGAAGATAGTCCTTCTATATAGACGAGTCCGTCTTGAGCGTATAGGGTATCACAAGAGGGATATAGATTCAATTGATACTCTTCAATATTATTATCGGATCTAGATCTATTAAACTCCGGTGCGCCAAATTGTAAGCTAATCTTTGATGGTATCCCCAATATTCGATTGACTCCAGGCAAAGTAGTGAGCGCATAGTGCCTATTGTCTTCATAGATGTGCAGTTCGTTAAGTACAAGTTGTTGGCTCACCTTACTACTATAAAATGATGTGGGATTGATGCGGACGAATCCGTTGATAGAGCCGAAGTATAGGTCTCCCTGATTATCTCTCAAGGAGGCGCTTCTATTAAATTCTCCACTACTCAGGGTGGTGTTGGATGCAAATTTATGTACTAGTTCTAAGTCCTCATTGATGACGGTCATCCCGCTAAAAGTGCTGATCCAAAAATTGGCAAAAGAGTCTTGCTCGATAGAGGCTACCACATTACCCGCTATAGAGTTGGACACATTAATGTGTTTAAAATCAGCAAAATCTTCCTCAAAGACATAAAGACCATTATAAGTGCCAACAAAGTAACTGTTAGACATTTTTTTAATAAAAGTTACTGACTCATCAAAGGTGCTGTCTAATGATGTATGAACCAACCTGTCCTCTATGGTGTGATAGATGAGTAATCCATCATATGTGCCGAATAGATATACTTCCTCTCCATAATAACTCGCTCGAACATGCGAATCGGACAATAGATCCTGCCAGAGGAACTCTTGTTCATGAGTCTCTTTATCTAGGCGCATGATGATCCCTTGACTATTGTTACGTCCAGTTATCCAGACATATGCCGAATCAACATGAAATTTTTCTGCTGTAAAGGGAAGTTGTATGGTAAGTAAGTCGTTGGCAGGATGATGACGGTACAAATAGCTTTTGCCCTCGCCATCATATTCAATGATCCGAGTATATTGCTCTGTAGAATCATAATCAATCCATACGGTACGATAGCTAATGATGTCTGAAAGTACATCATCGACAACAAGGGAATCTCTTAAGAGGGCATATATATTTTCGCCACCTTCTTTGACACATAGTATAGCTTCTTTGGACTGACTAAAACCACGTACTACATGACCAAACTCGCTTTGGCTGATTCCTTCTTCTTGTAAAAACAGGTCTATCCCAGGCTCAAGAAATTTAAAATAGAATATACCGTTATAGGTGCTTGTGATCATCCCTTGCTTAAAATCTTCACTATATATATCTGTAATTCTATTATTGGCAGATAATATGTCGGGCCTTGAGATGATATCTCCTTGGTAATCTATCTGCAGGAGCTCATCACAATGAAGAATGGTGGCCTTAGTAATCCCAAGGATACTGTTAGCGGCCTTATCCTCACTGACGAACTGTATATACCCATCGGAGCTTAATTCTTGTAGTTGATAGTTGCTGCTCAAACTATAGACTCCAGGACAGTTCATTAGAGAAAAATAGCTTATCTCTTCCTTGCTGTTGACATATATCTTGGGCACTCTGGATTTTTCCTGATTTGGACATCCCTGATGTATGAGCTTTTGGTCCTGATCTATAGCGTATAATTTATTTTGTTCATTGATGATTAAGGCGATATTGTCTCCCATGAGATCAAAAGTGATTATGGAGTCTGCAAAGGTGAACTCCTTGTTATAGGTTGGTACTATGTTATCATCTACGAGAGTATAACTGGTAATTTTGTACTCATCAGATCCTTTTTTTATAAGCACTAGTAATTTATCCTTAAGTGGCTTGATTTGCGCTATATCGTCCTCTATCAATTGGCTAATGCAGAGCGTTTTAGTAATGATTAATTCTTGTTTGTCTATGATCGTCAAACAGTGCTGCCCGTCCATGACAAAAATGAATTCGCTACTTTCCATCATCGGATAATTCTGACTCATCACTGGTAGGGTGAGAGTCCTGACGAATTCGTTTTGATAATGCTTCTGAATCGCCAATGGGGTTTGAAAAAAACAAGTACCCAGCGAATCGCCGATTACCCTTAATACATTGCGATCTACAAGCCCGTCTGCTACAGTCTTATTAACAACCGTAAATGACCTATTCTGCTGTCCATAGACAATTGCTGAGCTTAGTGAAAAAAGAAAGAGTACAAGTATGTATTTGAGTATATCAAACAATAGCAACGAATTAATGCATTGACGGACCCTGTCCAAACCTCTATTCAAAATAAAGTAATGGATAAAAACCCATGCTAAGATACATCCTGTATTGATACTGAAGGCCAAGCAGATATCTTCACAACATAGAAGTACTGTTTCTTCCGTTATGATCACAGTACTGGTGACTCAATACAAATTGGATGCGAGAGGCATGAAGTTTACTACGCAATAATTGATGTTTTCAGACGTAATTTTATGCTAGATTAGCAGTAATTTAGTAGTAACCTGCAAGTATGATTACTATAACTTATCGTCAGCCTTCACAGGAAGTAGACCTTATCAAGGATAAGCTTGCATCTATGTCATTAGCATATAAGGATCAAGTCAATGATGAACACCCTATCGCACTACGAGATAATGACGATCTATATATTGGCATGGAATCAATACAACAGTACCTACAGCAATTAGAAGGCGAATTGAACCAGTGGTACTATTGTGATTGTTAGATAGGTTTCAACGGTTGAGGTCCTCACATAGACCGCATCGGTGATTAGTTCAAGTGCTTTTATATACAAACTAATGGCTCCTTACTGATATATCGAACCATGTGTTTGGTCAGTGTAACAGCCCTATCCAATCCTATTATTCCTGTACTTCTTGAGCATGTACGGCCGCTAATGCCACCATATCTACTATCTCATGTACAGTAGCACCGAGCTGTAGTATGTGCACTGGCTTCCTCAGGCCGATCATAATAGGCCCGATCATATCTATGTCTGATATCTGATATAGTAGATTATAGGCGATGTTAGCTGAAGAGAGATTAGGGAATATTAAGGTGTTGGCCCGCTTACCAGCCAACTTGCTGAATGGGTGGAGCGTATCCAAGATGTCATTTCCTAACGCCATATGAGCTTGCATCTCTCCGTCAACGATAAGTTCAGGATTTCTCTCATGCAATAAGGCTGTAGCCCTACGCATCAAGTCAGCAGACTCTTGATTCTGTACAGAACCAAAATTAGAATAGGTAATGAGCCCAATCACTGGCTCGATATTGAAGGTCTTGACCTGCTCTGCTACAAGCACCGTCAGATCCGCTATATCCTCATGAGTTAGATGATGATTAATCGTGGTATCTGCCATGAATAGTGGTCCTTGTTTAGTCATAAGGATGTGCATCCCTGCCACCTTCTTTACTCCTTTGCGAGCACCTAATATTTGTAATGCCGGCCTTACTGTATCGGGATAATTGCGTGTCAAGCCCCCGATCATGGCATCTGCATGCCCTACATCTACCATCATAGCTCCATAGTAGCTGCGCTTACGCATCATATTACGAGCTTCTATCAAGGTAAGACCTTTACGTTGTCGCTTTTCATAAAAGCGTTGACAATAATCACTAAATATCTGTTCCTCATGAGGCCCTTTGGGTTCATATGGGCATATCATTTGAGTATCCCCTAAATTGATATTATACTCCTCGAGGAGGGCCTTAATCTTGTCTATCTGACCTAGTAAAATAGGTTGTGCGATACCTTCTTCGATAACGACTTTTGCTGCCTTAAGTACCGATAGATTTTCTGCATCAGCGAATACCACCTTCTTGATATGTTGTTTGGCTTTGGTCTCAATCACCTTAGAGATATTGTTATCAAGACCTAATCTCTCAGATAGATGATATTCGTATGCCTCCCAATCAGTTATAGGAGATTGTGCGACTCCTTTATCCATGGCGGCTTTAGCAACTGCAGGCGCTACCTCTGTAATTAAGCGAGGATCAACTGGTTTTGGAATAATATAGTCCTTGCCAAAATTTAAATTTATATTGCCATAAGCACTATTTACAAGATCAGGAACTGGCTTTTTAGCCAGATCTGCGAGGGCCTTGACAGCAGCGATTTTCATTTCTTCATTGATCTCAGTGGCACGTACATCCAGCGCCCCTCTAAAGATAAAAGGGAAGCCCAGGACATTATTTACTTGATTAGGATAATCAGATCGCCCAGTAGCCATAATTACATCTGGTCGAGCCTCCTTAGCATCATCATAACTGATTTCAGGTGTTGGATTAGCCATTGCAAATATGATCGGATCTTTGGTCATATTCTTGATCATATCCTGACTTAATAGATTGCCCCGTGAGAGGCCAATAAAAACATCAGCACCATCCAAGGCCTGTGCCAAGCTCGTGTCCATAGGCATATTGCCATTGGTAAATTCTGGTTTGCGTCCATTGAGGTTGGTTCGATCTGGGTGTATCAAACCCTTGCTATCATACATGTATATATTCTTCTTTTGCGCTCCAAGAGAGACATACAGTAGATTGCACGATATGGCGGATGCTCCAGCACCACTTACTACTATCTTAACATCAGCAATATCTTTACCCACTATTTCAAGAGCATTGATCAATGCTGCAGCACTGATAATAGCGGTACCATGCTGATCATCATGCATGACAGGTATATTAAGCTCCTTCTTGAGCCTCTCTTCTATCTCAAAGCATTCCGGAGCTGATATGTCTTCTAGGTTCACTCCACCAAAAGTCGGCTCCAATATCTTGACCGTCCTGACGAACTCATCTACATCCGTGGTGTCTAACTCCAAGTCAAAACAGTCTATATCCGCATAAATTTTGAATAGTAATCCCTTACCTTCCATAACAGGTTTGCTGGCAGCAGGGCCAATATCTCCTAAACCGAGAACGGCCGTTCCATTACTGATCACGGCCACCAGATTGCCTTTGGCCGTATACTTATAGACGTCTTCTGGGTTATCTGCAATCTCGAGGCAAGGCTCTGCCACACCAGGAGAATATGCTAAAGAAAGATCACGCTGATTAGCGGTTTCTTTGGTCGGAATTACCTCTATTTTTCCAGGTCTTCCTTTGGCGTGATACTCTAATGCCGCTTTCTTGTAAGAGTCAGTACTCATATTTCTTATTTAACTTGCTTATTAGCAATTTTTCTTTGGACTGCTAAGCTGATGATAATTGTTATGATTGGAATCAAAGTCGTCGATAAAATTTGGCTCAAACGCCAATAAAGCCTTAAGAAACTCCTTTTACTATCAAGGTTAAGAATTTTTCTACATCCCAATTGGTTCTATCAGACGTACAACCCAGGCGTACTATCACCATATCAAGAGATGGTATAATAACTACTTGCTGCCCTTCAAAGCCAGAAGCATAATAAGTCTCCATCGGGATATCAGGCCAATGTCGATTCATAGTGGTTCCAGCTGGTTCGGAGTAGGCATTATTCCAAAATTGTGCTGAATACAAACCTTCCTTTAGGACAGGGGTGCGAGTGCTGCTATATTCTACCCAGCCTTTCGGCAATATCCGTTGGCCATCCCATGTGCCATCGTTGAGATATAATAACCCAAACTTTGCCCAATCCCGTGCAGAGGCATACATAAGCGAGGATCCTACGAAGGTCCCAGATGCGTCCATCTCGATTATTGCTGTACTCATACCTAGAGGGTCAAATAATCTTTGATAAGGGAACAGTTGATAGTCCAAATCAATTTGAAAAGATCGTCGAACAATCTCTGATATGATGTTAGTTGTACCACTGGAGTAATACCACTTAGTATTGACAGGGTGTTTTAATTGTGCTTTTGAGGCAGTCGCTGCCGCCGAACTCTTAGTCCATAGCATCTTGTTGACATCCGAAGGCCGAGAATAATCCTCCGCAAAATCCAAACCACTGGACATATGCATCAAGTCTGTCAATCTAATGTCAGCTCGTGGATCATCAGGATCTTGATGCCATATTGGTACATCTGCTGGGTCATTAATATCTAAGATCCCATCTAGTACTCTTAGCCCAACCATTGCATCGGTTATACTCTTGGTCATTGACCAGCCTAATAGTGGCATCTGGTCATGGAATCCATCAGCATATTGCTCTTTTATAATTTTGCCTTGATATACCACCAGGGCGGCTCGAGTGTATCTAGGATTATCAGGATATGGTTCATCAAACGCATAGTCAAAGGCCTCTTCAATAGATGCCCAATCGATATCATGGGGCATCGGCAAAGTATCTAAAGTACCATACGGCCATAATCGTTGATTTTTAAGCTCTTGTTCGTCTATCTCAGATACAAGTGTACAACCTATTCCTTTCCGATATATCGCTTTTCTTTTTATCCCAAGGAAGGATGACGTCGCCGATTGATCCTATAAACCCAGCAGCGCTAACGGCCAGATCTTGATCCAATACTGATTGAGGGGTTCGCCCAGATACAAAGACACAGGAGCACATTATCTTAGCATTGTAGCCTGCAGCAATATTTATCATGCCATAGCCGTAATTGACAATCTCGAATATTATGATAGCCAAATCCATCATAAGCACATACTTGATAGTTCTATTCATAGAGATAAAGATAGAGCTTCATATAAGCTTACATATAGACGTATTGAGAACCTTAAAATTGAATGCCCAAACTCAAATTAATCGTCCTTGGCAAGAGGCCCGTCTCTGTGCCGATAATAGTATTGATGAGCTGGTCATCATTAGGCCTATTAGACTCTACAGAAAAAATGTATTGCAGAAAACTGACATTAGTGCGATCGGATACATTATAAATGGAGAGTCCCAATGCAGCTTCCTTACCTGCCAATCTAAAGGTATAGTCAACTCCAGCATCCACTCTAAAATAATGAGGCAATCTTCTGATCCTGTCTTGGGGACGAATATTATTTCTAGAATTCATCAAATCAAATGCTAACAAATCTGTATAAGGGCGTCCCGAGCTATAAATTGTGTTCAAATTGAAAGAAAATGACTGTAACGAATAGTTATTAATCCATTTAAGTTGATGTCTTCTATCCTCCTGAGAAGGATACTCCTCGCCTTGAGCAATCTCTCTAAATGAATTAACTCCTTTGCTCAAGGTATAAGCTATATAACTACCATAGCTCTTTCCAGTATAAGCTATGGTAAGATCACCTCCATAATTCTTGTTGATGCCTGAGTAAAGCTGATAGGTAACTAATTGGGCGTTGTTAACTTCCTCCGAAAACTGACTATTGGTGAAGGCATATTCATTTATGCCGTCAGTTTCTTTATAAAAGAACTCAATGTCAATGGTAAAGCGATCAAGTGTAGTATGTAATCCAGCCATTACGTTATTGCTACGATTGATTGGTATAGACGGATTGCCACCAAGCACCCATAGAGATTGAGATCTTCCTTGAGGAGTTTCGTAGTTGAGCTGTTTAGCGAATTGATATTGTCGGCCAGCAGAGGCTTTGATTGCAGTCTTCTTATTGAGATACTTAGCTATGTTGATACGAGGAGAAAAATAGAACCCTCCTCCAAATGAATAGTTGCTGAGGCGGAGACCACCATTTATAAGCCAATTATTGGACAAGTTAATTTTGGAAGAGGCAAAGATGCTATAAATCTGTGCAGATTGATCATTCTGAAACCTTCGTATTTGCTGGCCGCTCAAATCGAGAGTAGATTTTTTGTGACTCGCTTCTATACCGATCTTGGCTTCTAAGGATTTATTCGATTTATAGGTGCTATATATTCTCCCACCATAATCATCTATGCTATTATCGATTGCATTACTCCAAGAGGTATTATCATTATTTGACCTGCTGATAGAAGCATCTAATAAAGAAGTATTTTGAAAACTGCTCAGATATCCAGTTGCCGATAGATCCCATTGTTCATTGAGCTTATTGTTCCAATTTATACTTGCTCCCCGATTGCTCCAGTTTTCTTCATTCATATAGCTTTCTGTAACCTCGAGCACTTGTCTAACTTGTCTGAACCTAAAGCTATTAGCGTAGTCATTACTCAGTAAATCGTCACTTGCATAATAGTTTAATTCAAGTGTTTGACAATCTGATATAGCCCAATGTAACTTGGTATTCCAATCATTGAATCTATAATCAGGTATGGTAGCTAAAACCCCCTCTCGGCTAATGATGCTAAAGTTTTGGACCGCATCCATGATTTCATCTTCATTAGTAAACAGATGACTCAAACCTGATTGAGAGGCATTGTTATAGGTAGTTCGACCATTAAATTGGACTGCTACATTATCCGCTAAAGGAAACTGTAGCACCAAAGACGATGTCAGTAGATTGATATCTGCTACTCCGCTAATTTTGTCCACATCATTCAAATCTTTGCTTTTCAGTTGGAGCATGCCAGAGGTTTTGCCACCATATTCGATTGGAAGATTGTTTTTGTAAATTGATACATCCTCTATATATGATGCATTAATGGCACTAAATACTCCATAATAATGCGTGGGGTTATAGATAGGAATACCATCCATTAAAATTAAAGCCTTGTCTTCATCACTACCTCTGATTTGCAATCCTGCAGACTTATCGTTGTGTGCAGTTATCCCAGCAAGGAGCTGTACAGTTCTTAGTATATCCGCACCTGTGACACCTGAAGTCTTTAAAGAGGCTGGACTAAATTTAATTTGCTGCTTGAGTGACGATGGATCACTGCTGAGGATATTGCTTCTATCTTGAATAATAATCTCATCGAGTTCAATATCCGCTCTATCGAGGGCTATACTGACATCACGATTGTCATCAAGTCGAAGCTTGATACTGTGATATCCCAGCAAAAACAATTCTACCGAGTCGACCATATTATCTTGGGACATGTTTAAAATTGCCGTACCCATAGGATCTGAATAGACTCCTACATTAGTACCCGCCAATGATATTGCTACCATGTCGAGTGGATCGTTTGTTATTGCATCTATTATCCTAAAGTGATATTTATAAGAAGGAGCTTGTGCAATAGGCTTGGGTCTTATTAGTACTTTATCATCAGATATATATTGATAATCCATCGAGACTTGATCCCAGATAGGCTGAAGCATTTCTTTTATACTTGTTGCCTCTTCATCAAACGTAAAGTTGCCTTCTATCACCAACTCACTACTATATGCAAATTTTAAAGCAAATTCAGACTCTAGGTGATGTATCAGCTCCTCAAAGGTGATATCACTAACCTTCAAATGATAATTGGACTGTCCATTGATCGATGGCAATCCAATGAAAGAAAGTAATACGAATAGTATGTGAGCTCTAAGCATTCAAATATTTAGGCTATTCTTTACTTATAGTGATCGATTTGCCATTAATGTTATAGGACAATCCGAGTGGCCAAAACACACTTTGTAGTGCCGTCTTGAGATTAGCTGAATCAAAAAATCCCGTATAAGTCTTGTCAAGATCTTCCTGATCTTTGAGGATGATCTCAATGTCATAAGATGATTCTAAGACACTAATGATATCTTTTAATGAGGCTTCTTCATACTGGTGATAGATAACCTGAGAACTGATCATATCTTCTTTGATAAAAGCATTCTTTCTAAAGCCCATATTATCAGTGAGAATTTGAGAGTTATTGCCCGAGGTGACTCTAACCTTGCCATGGGCTACATTGACGATGAGTGCGCTGCCTTCTGATGAGACCGTGAACTTTGTGCCTAGAACTCTTATGGATCCATTGGGTGTGCTAACTACAAAAGGGACTCCTTTAGTTACCTCGAAGGTAGCCGTACCTTTTAGAGATATTTTGCGCTCCTCGCTCCAGATGGATTCATCTACCGTTAGGTCACCTGAGATATCTGATACTATTGATCCCGCAGGTAAAGTCATAGACGGGACGTTAACCATGTCATGGTAAGAAACTACATCATTGGTTGGAAATAGAGACTGAACGGTCAGTAGTAATGCCAGCCCTGCAGCTATGGCTCCAGCAATCCATGTCCATTTATATGAAGTATTGGCTGTCTCTTCAGTCATCTGAACCTCTTTGGCTGTCGTAGATTCATCGATCCTGGCCCACACTAAGTCTTTATTGCTAAAAAGCTCTTCTTTGAAGCGAAGACTTACCATCATAGCCTTGGCATCTTCAAATCTCTTGATGATGTCAGGTTGTGATTGATAAGATCGTAATAACGAGTTCCATTCCTCCTTATCCAATGTGGCATGGATGAACTCATCATCGGCTAGGAGATCTTCTATACGATATGGTAAGTATTTGTCATTCATTAGTTTAGAAACAATTCATCAAGGTAATCTTCTCTTGTGGCGGAGTTGTATCTCGCATTACAATCACCTAAGCCACTATTCATCATGCTTTGACAAACCCCATCTCTATTGGATGTGTCATCATGGCTTCTGCCCAATATACAGTGACCGAGCTCATGAAATATCAGTAACTCACGCTCTAATGGCGACGCTCGGTTCCAGTAGATTTGGTCTACTCTTACTTGTCCCTCCCCATTGGACAAGGTCGCACACTGGCCAACTACGTCGTTGTCTAAATTGACGAGGTAGCCTGAGAGTCTGAAGTTGTCTAAACTGATGTTTCTGCCTCTGAGGTTCGCTTCGCTTTCGAAGGACTCAAAAAAACTAATCAACTGTGCATCGACATATAGCTCTGCGTTATCATCAGTTTCATCTACACAAGATATACTGACTAATGTCAACATAAAAATCGTTACATATTTCATGATCCAGAGGTACGTTTACCTCTATAAGGTTTTATCCACAACATTGTACCCTCTATAGCCATACTAAATAGATCAATGCCCACAGGAGCATCTCAGTTCTGAGTTTTTTGATCGCTCTGGAGACCATGTTTCTTAGAGATTGATACTGTATGTCGAGCATCTCGCCGATTTGTTCATAGTCCAGACCTTGATAGAACCTCAGATACAATAGTTCTTTTTGTCTATCACTCAGAGTTGCAAAAGCTTTCTTGAGCTTATGGCTTTTTTCGTCAGATATTTCTTGGTTAATGAGGATCGATTCAATGGCTAACTCTGGTTCGAACTGGATTTGTTCAAACGATTCAACTGATTGGGTCTTAGTGGTCTTCTTTAAGTCACTTACAATGCGTCGTCTTAGAGATGCAGCAAGATACCAACGGATATTGTCAGTGTCACCAAGGGTCTTATGACGTTGCCATATATCAACAAATAGATCATGAATGGCATCCTCTACTCTTGTTATATCCTGAAATATCTTCTTACCATAATTATATAGGTAGATACTTTCAGCGTCATAGATTTGTTTGAGAGCAGCTTTGTCTCCTCCCCTTAAGGCATTCCATAATTGTCCATCTGTCGGTTGATCATTCATCAAATGAAATCCTCAAAGTGTTTTTTTGATCAAATCGATACGTCATCAGAGATCTTATCAAGTAGTTAGACCAAGACTGCGCCATATAGTTTAGTTCGTTGGGCTTGTATTTTATCTGATCTGATATATTCATCAAAGTTAGTCAACGTGTCGATCATCCCATTTGGCGTGATTTCGATGATCCTATTGCATACTGTATCAAGTAACTGGTGATCATGGGAGGTCATAATCAAATTGCCAGGAAACTCCGTCAAGGCATTATTGAGCGCTGTGATAGACTCAAGGTCTAAGTGATTAGTAGGCTCGTCCAGCAATAAAAAATTAGGGTTCTTAAGCATAATCTTAGAGAGCATACATCTAACTTTCTCACCACCAGACAAAACGCCCGATTTTTTGAAAACCTCCTCTCCTGAAAACAACATTCTACCTAAAAAGCTCCTGATAAATTGTTCATCTTTTTCTTCAGAATATTGACGTAACCAGTCCATCAACTCGATATCATGCTCAGCACTGAAAAATTCGTTGTTTTCGTTGGGTAAGTAATCGGTTGTGATTGTTTGGCCCCATTCGATAGTGCCAGTGTCTGCTGTTGATTTGCCAGCGAGTATTTCATAAAATGTAGTAATAGCAGCAGAGTCTTTGCTTAATAGAGCTATTTTTTCGCCATGGTTGACGATGATTTCTACATCTTTGAACAAGTACTCCCCTCGGTCATTTTTCTTTGACAAGCCCACGATTCGTAACATCTGATCTCCTGGGTCTCTTTCTGGTTTAAAATGGATGAACGGATACTTACGAGTAGATGGCTTTATTTCATCAATTTTTAATTTTTCCAGCGCCTTCTTGCGGCTGGTCGCTTGCTTGGACTTGGAAGCATTAGCCGAGAACCGCTGAATAAACTCCATCATTTCTTTGCGTTTTTGCTCCACTTTTTTACTCTTGTTGGCATGTTGCTGAGCCATGAGCTGACTGGACTCATACCAGAACGTATAGTTACCACTATAGATATTGATTTGATTTCTATCGATATCAACCATATGAGTACACACCATATCGAGGAAATACCTATCGTGAGACACTACGATCACTAGGTTTTTAAATTCTGCTAAGAAATCTGATAGCCAAGTAGCTGTTACGGCATCAAGATCATTAGTAGGCTCATCTAATAATAATATGTCAGGATCGCCAAAAAGCGCTTGGGCAAGTAACACTTTTACTTTTTGTGCACCATTAAGATCTTTCATGAGGTTATAGTGCAAATCTTCGGCGATGCCCATATTACTTAGTAAACCTGCAGCATTGCTTTCGGCTTCCCAACCTCCCATCTCGCCATATTGATTTTCGAGCTCTGCGGCTTTTAGTCCATCAGCTTCTGTGGCATCTGGATTCATATAGATGGCATTCTTTTCTATCATGATGTTATACATTTCTTCATGTCCCATCATAACAGTATTGAGCACTTGTTCTTCTTCATAGCCAAAGTGATTCTGGCTCAGTACGGCCATCCTCTTACCTGGCTCCATGCTGACATGACCTTGATTAGGGTCAAGCTCTCCAGATAGAATTTTTAAAAATGTAGACTTGCCAGCACCATTGGCTCCAATGACACCATAGCAATTGCCATTAGTAAATTTGATATTGACGTCGTCAAATAGAACTCTCTTGCCGAATTGTAATCCTAAATCTGATACAGTAATCATAAGTAGTCTTTAATGAATGAATCGAATGCCTAAAAACAGTGCAAAAGTAAGGCAGTTATTCAATTTGAATTGAATAAAAAATTAGTTCTGCTCTTAATCTATTTTCAGACTACATCATACTTTCTAATAATTACCTTAACCGAGGTGCCTTGATCATTATTGATGTTAATCTCCCCGTTGAGCTGATTGACAAATGCATGAATCATCTTATAACCAAATGACTTACCTATGCTTTGGTGTTGTTCTTGGGTTATGCCTATACCATCGTCTGTAATTATGAGCTCAAGATGTTCCTCTACTTCCTCAAATTTTGCTGTGATAATACCACGACGCTCATCGGGGAATGCATATTTGAGGCTATTCGTGATGAGCTCATTTGTGATCAGACCTATTGGGACAATGGTATCTACATCGATTCTAATATCGGAGATATTTAATTGAAGTTTGATGCGATCGTCATGTATATTGTTAGACTGAAACAGTCCGGGGATAAGCTTATTAAAATAGGCTTTGACGTCAACACCCGTTAGGTTGTCTTCCTGGTAGAGATTCTGATGTATCAGCGCCATAGAGCGCACACGATCCTGACCTTGTTTGAGTACTCCGAGGGCAGTAGAGTCTTCTACATAATTAGATTGTAGCCTTAAAAGTGATGATATAAACTGTAAGTTGTTTTTAACTCGATGGTGTATTTCCTTGAGCAAGAGCTCTTTCTCTGCAAGGGATTTAGAGATGATGGTGTTTTTTTCTTGAATCTGTGTTTTCTGTTTAAGCACATTGTAAAGCAGTAGGCCGAGGAGAACAATCGAAGCGCCAGCGATTCCTAAAATCGTACGTTGTCGAGATAAGCGCAATGAAGAAAGCTCTTCTTCAAACTCCAGCTTCTCGATCTCTTTTTCTTTTTCTATACTCTCATACTTAGTCTGTGCATCGGCAATGGCATTCACTTTTTCGGTCGCTTGGACCTCTTTGTAGAGGTCCATATACTGCTTCATATATGTTAACGATGCATCAGTCTTACCGATATTTTCATTAATCAAATAGGCCTGTTCATAATAGTCTAACTTGAGATCTTGTCGATCAGTAGGTTCCACTATAGCCAATCCTTTGTTCAGTGCATCGAGTCCAACTTGGTATTGTTCATCACCTACTTCGATTTGACTTTTTAAGAGATATATTTTGGAGAGGTACTCTTGGTTTTTGTACTGCAATCCTATCTGCTCTGCCTGATTGACATATTGTCTAGCCTTCTCATAATGAGGTCCACACTTAAAGTAGGCCTCTGCAAATGCATTTAATAGGCTGGACAATTCTCTCTTGTCATCGATAGCCAGCATGATATCATATGTTGTGTCTAAATAGTATACAGCGCTATCCAAATTATCTTGAAAGGTATAGGCAACCCCAATATTCTGATTGGCCGTTAACATGAGAGTGCTATCGTTTTCTATACTATATAGCGTCAAGGCTCGATGATAAATATTGATAGCCTCCTCGTTTTGATTTGTAATCCTATAAATTACTCCGATGTTATTCAAGACATTTCCTAATTGACTTTGCTCTTGAGTGCTGTCGATATAGGCCAATGTTGCTAAATAAAAATCTAAAGCCACCTGATAATCTCCTTGGTAATATGCCGCAACTCCTTTAGAGTTCATGCAGCTTATCACCTCCTCATGAAACTCCAATTTATTAAATACTCGACGAGAAAATTCATAATTATCTAATGCTGCTTGTAGATCACCTCCATAATCATAGGCTAGACCTATGCTGTAATATGACTTGCCGATCAATGTATCGAGATCCAATCTACTTGCTAATTCAAGGGCTTGATTTCCGTAATAAACGGCTGAGTCCTCCTCAACTTTCTCTGCATGAGATATAGATATATCGATTAGTACATTTACCAAGTGTTTATTTTCGGGTGAGCTATAGGCAAAATGTTTTAATGAATCTATTTTGTATGATTGCTGAGCACCTAGTGGCATCCACAGCAGGATTAGTATAATCGAGTATATAATGCCCAGCGATATCCAGTTAAGTTGTCTATTGTAGGTAGGCTTGGTACTCTTGAGGTTCATCGATGACTTTTGATAAAGAAGAAGTATAGTTATTAATTAATAAAAATGATGGTCATGTATATAACGACAATATCTTTTGAAGGACCTGAGCACGACTATTTACGTTCATCTTTTTAAAAATGTTAGAAACATGAAATTTTGTTGTGTTCATTGAGATGTAGCGAGCATCACTTATCTGCTGATTGCTCATACCACTAATAATGTCCTTCAAAAGTTCGAACTCTCGTTTAGACAATGGCTCCATAACTAATGAATCAATCGTCTCTTCTGTTATGGTCAATTTATCGAGCTCTACTTGATGCTTGTAGAGTGCCATTTCTAAAGCAGACTCAAGATCGGTATCCTCAAATGGTTTGACTATATATCCATAAGGCAAAGCCTTTTTTGCTCGCTCTAATGTGCTACGATCAGATAGAGCCGTAACGAATATCAAGGGAATATGCTTGTGATGATGAACATGCATAGCTATATCTATTCCATCTTTTGGTCCTGAGATATTGATATCACATAATATTAAGTCAGGATGATGTATCTCTAAGAAAGCTAAGGCTTTATCCGAATCTCCATATACACCAGCGATACCAAAACCCATCTTAATCAACCTGCTCTCGATATCCATGGCTACCAAGGCTTCATCTTCTATGATCATTATATTGATATCTCTGTACTGGTCTGACATGATTACGCCATAAATGAAAGAAATAAAATCTATTGGATAGGTATCACATCATTTATTTGATTCATTCCATCCTTTTCAGACTCGATGGCGTAATCGAGTTTTTGATCTATACACAACAAAAAGTGATACGCCCAATCGGCTGTAGTTTGATACAGCCTTAACTCTTCATCGATATTCATATCCTATGTGCTGTACTAATTTACTTAATGATTACTGAGCTTCTAGCTTCAGATGTAATGAGCAGGCGTTCGCTCAATATCTGATTAGTACTCAGCTCATCATAAACTCCTCCCTCCAAAAAGATCACTGGAGTTCCTACATTCTCCGCAATTCCCAGAGCAGGCAAAAAAGTCTTAAACGGCTTTGCTTGTGTTCCTATTTCAGCTCCCGAATGCAAGCGATCAACATATGCCCCTTCTGCTAAAGCATAATCCGATCGGATCATTCCTCTTCCAAACGTGGCAGCACATAAATGATACACTCCATTGACATTTTCAAAATCCCAAAACAACTCTTGTACCTCTACATAAAACGGACTGTCATTATTGTAAATAGGATTACTGCTCGAAAGTAATGGAGTCACAGACCAGTTTTCTCCACCGTCTTCTGAAGAGAAGATACCTACATCCGTTCCCACATAAAGCCAATCCTTATTAAATGGATGAGTGGTAACCGTATTGACGTGCATATCAAAATTCAAGGATCTATCGTCCCAACTAAATGTCCCGCCTGAAAGCGTGATATTTAGTTCGTAAACCTGATCCGGTCGATATCCTCCAAAAGTAACATAAGCCTCTACAGCTGAACTGTTCTCACTGACAATATGAATATCTGTTATAAATGAATTTGGAGGACTTCCTTGACCAACAAAAGTAATATCCCCTGACCATGTTGCTCCACCATTAGTAGAATATTCTAAAACTCCATTTTCATATCCTATTAATACTAAGTTGTCAGATACATCAATCGAAGAAATACGACTTGCAATGTTTAATGAATTTTTGATTAAGGTCAATGACCCATTGCTATCATCATAACGCCATAACCGTTCCCCACCTAGAATAACATCATCTGGGTTATTATTTTTATCATACGCACTTGGCCCGATTAAAAATGGATCATCAACAGTATCTAAATCAGCAACCAGAGTAAATGTTACTCCTCCATCTGTACTCTTCCTGAGGCTATTGTAATTAGAAACGGCGTAAATAATATCCTCAGTTCTAAAATAAACTTCTGATCCATCCCCTGTGATAGGATGACTCCAGTCATTGGCTACCCCATAGTTATTATTGTCTTTGAGAAGTGTTCCGTTATCCCGTGTACCTCCTGCAAACTGTCCGCCACTAGAGACACCGCCAGCATAAAACTGCACCGTACACATATTTCCCGTAAGGTTGTCCCATCCAGATGATGGACCAGGATTTTCATTTGCGACTGCTATATCGTCTGCTTTTTGAATCCCACCATCATTACCTATATATACTTTAGGATTATCTTTAGAGTAATTCAAAGAAGGTAGAATGATATGTTGATCTGCATGTAACTGAATACCTTCAGTAACACCAGTATTTGTAAAACCATGATGAAGCTGCCAAGTACTGATTTTTGTGAAATTCTCACCACTATCAGTTGATTTCCACATATCTACACCTCCTAAATAAATCGTTTTACTAGAATCATCATTTGGGTCCACCCAAATAGTGTTAGAATAATTACCAAAGGAAGCACTGGAGAAAATAAAAGGACTCCCCCCTGTTTGATCCCACGTATCACCACCATCTTCACTTTTATAAATTATGGCTGTTCCATTAAGGTCATTCGCATTTTGCAGAGCATACATCACCTGATCATCAACCCCACTCATGGCAATTTCAATCCTTCCTGAAAAGTTTAAAATATCATTTGATGTATTACCAACTTGTTCTAACCAATTACTCCCATCCTTTACTCGAACCGTGCGATGACCTGATACAACTTGCACATTGGGATTCGTAGGGTGTATATCTATGTCTGTTAATAAATCATCGGCATAAACATCCGACCAAGTCGCACCACTATCAAAGGACTCTTTCAAAATTCCGCCACCATTAAATGGTGCACCAAATGTTCCTCCACCTTTGTCATAATCCAACACCACTGCGTAAATATGTTTAGCCATGTGTGGATCAGCTACCACCTTATTGACCCAATAAAATTCATCATTGACCGTAGACGGAAGTAATTCAAAGGAATTTCCGCCATCTGTACTCCTAAATATTCCAGCTCCGGGCAAGCCTATAGTGCGATAAGCGAAACCTTCTCCTGTAGACACATAGATATTGTTAGGATCCAAGGGATCTACAGAGATACTGGTCACCGCTAATGACAAATCAATATCATCAATCACCGTATAACTAGCGCCAACATCAGTACTCTTCCATAATCCTCCTCCTGCAGTACCAACCCAAATGATCTCTCCTCCCTGCGGAGTAGGTTGTAATGCGATTGCTCTAACTCTGCCACCTATATTACAAGGACCGATCGTTGACCAACCTCTTAGGCCTGCATCCTTTTCATTGTTTGATTGTAAAAACTTCTCTGTTTTTTGAATTACACTTCTTCGAGCTTTTTGAATTTTTTGTGGGTCGATTTCTCCACCACGACTTAATATCCGCTGCCATTGCGCATCATCAAAATGCGACGGCTTTTCCATTCTTTGTCCCACCTGCTCTGTTGGTAAATATTGTAATCCAATCATTACAACAAGCACACCCAAGAAAGCAAAAAATATTCGCTTCGTCATGATCTCTTATTGTAAGTTGATCAATACTAAAACAAATCCACTTCCTTCTTTCAAAGATGTCATTGCCTTACCTACAATCGCTCCTTTGGCTTTTCTATGCTTCTTTACTTTCATCGCATATCCGGGCGTTGATGAAGAAGTTAGAAAGTCTCCCGGTTCAATAGCTCCATTTTCAGTATTGGCATAAACGTAGGTTCTCCCTGTCAAAGCAATTGGCGTATCACCATCTGCTATACTACCCTTCTGCCCCATCATCAAGCCCGTCTCAATCCCATTAGCACCTGAAATGATTCCGACAACCTTCTTGTCTCTTTTTTCATTTGTAATTGATAGACTACCATCTTCTCCTGCTATCGAAACCAACATACCTGGTTCAATCGATGCACTACTCCTAACGTCAAAATATTCCGATAAATCCGAGCCTCCAAGTATCTCTACTTCCTGCGTACTCACTCTGGATTTATCCGAGACAAATTTGATGGCAAATTTTTCTGTTCCAGCACCATTAAACATAGAAAGCCCGTTGGAATTGAGTGAAATATAATTCCCTTGAAACTGAGGGAGTATTTTTAGTCCATCTATTCTATCGAGTGAGAAGAAAGTATTATTTCCAGTACTATAGGTGGCTTTTAATTTTACGGTTGCATCAATCTGGGCTTGAGAATCTCCTGGTTCTTCCTCAATTATAAAGGTAGCTCCTGATGGCGTTATAAGTTCTTGTACTTGCCCTTCTAAATAGTAGACTTGTAAAGAAAGTATACAAAGGGTACACATTAGTTCTTTCAATCGTGGCTTTTTCATTCCGAAAATTTCATTTGTTATCTTATTTGTAGTTCATTTTAGTCTTAGATTAAAACCGCAACAATCCAGACTCAATCCCTCTCCTGACCATACCTGCAGTGTTCCTTGCTTTAAGTTTGAATTTTATGTTCTTCTTATGGGTATCAACAGTATGTGATGACAGAAATAAAAGAGATGCAATTTCTGTAGTAGTATGCTCATGAGCGATGAGCCGTAAGACTTCCCTTTCTCGCTTTGTGATGTGATAAGATTCCATAAATAAATGATTCTTTGGTAAAGGTCATCGCTGTAACATTATGTCATCCCACACTGGGGTGTGGTTTTGATAAAGCCGACTTACCTCAATTAGTCCAAATACTCCCTTTAGAAAATTTTAACATCTCAATCTGAGTACATCTTAATTAAGTCTCTCTTATAGTCTTGTGAACTTCAGAGTATCAATTTTCAAAAGTCTCTCTGTTGACATCACAAATTTTTTAAACTCAATTAATACACAATTACTAAATCAATTAATTATGACTAAGAATAGTTTTTTAAAAAATGTTATGTCTGTAATGGCACTATTTTGCTTCGGTCTTTGTATCACTTCATGTAGTAATGAAGAGGAGGATACTATAGTGACCATTGAGTCTACAGAAAATTTTGTCAATCAATCAGTATTCTCTCTACAAACTGAGGGCAACATTGGTAGAATGGGGTGTTTTGAGTTTGTATTTCCTATTGGCATTAATTATCCAGATGGTAGCAATGAGACCGTTGATGACTATGATATGTTGAGATCTTCACTATCAGCATGGTATACGGACAATGCGGATGAACTAGGTATTACAATAGATAGTGCAGGTCGCATAAAGTATAGAGTAATAAGGGATGTAGATGCAGCACTACTGCCGACCCTTGACTTTCCTTTGGAGATCATAACAGAGAATGGAGAACTGTATACGGTAGACAATAAAGCGGAGCTGCTCCTACTTAAGATACGATGCCGGAGATCTTATTATCAAGATAGACGAAACATCAATAACAACAGAGGGGATAAGTGCTTTAGCTTAGTATACCCCATAACGATCGTTTTGCCTGATGAGACAACATTTATAGCCGAAGATAGAGCCGATCTCA
Source organism: uncultured Saprospiraceae bacterium (assembly GCA_964545645.1). Lineage (GTDB taxonomy): Bacteria > Bacteroidota > Bacteroidia > Chitinophagales > Saprospiraceae > GYS-P2D. The sequence goes on along the minus strand of CAZJHC010000004.1, from coordinate 4,674 downwards.
AATCCCAATTGAGGGAGTGGAGAGCAGCTAATCCTGATGCTGAAGAAAGGCCAACACTACAATTTCCCGTGATTGTGCAATTAGAGGATGAATCTACGGTAGAGCTTGAAAGCAAAGAGGGCCTTCAGGAGTTAAAGGATACATGTAGTCAAGATTAAGAATTTAGGACACCGAGAATTGGTTTAATAGCTCATGTCTGTAATGGCATGGGCTATTTTCTTACATGCCAAGGACGTCCAAGTTAGATTTAATCAGCTTAATAGATATTGCCAAGAGGATAATTCCAAAGATTTTTCGTAAAATCTCTTCACCATTCTTCCCGATCTTACGCTGAATCCAATCTGATGACCTTATCACAGCGAAAACAATAATTAGGTTGATTATAATACCTATGATAATATTAGACACGTGATACTCTGCCTTGATGGAGAGTATAGTTGTTAAGGTGCCAGCCCCAGCAATCAATGGAAATGCAAGAGGGAAGACCGATGCACTATTGATCTCCTCATCATTTTTCATGAGATTAATGTTCAGTATCATCTCGAGGGCTATGATAAATATGATGATCCCTCCTGCAACAGCGAACGAGTTGAGATCCACATGAAATAGAGAAAGCAAACCCTCTCCAATAAACAAAAAGGCAATCATTATAGCCCCAGCGGCCAGTGTGGCTTTGCCTCCTTCTATCTTCAGGCCCTTCTTTTTGAGGCTGATAATAATTGGAATATTACCCACTATATCTATGATCGAAAAAAGGATCAACGTAATAGACAAAATATCTCTAGGATTGAACATAGGAAACACATTTTTAAATAGCGGCGCAAATTGTCTCCATTTAAATTCTAATGCAATAGCCTTTCATAAATAAATCGTTAATTTCTTGGTGACTATACTTGAATCGGATACGATAACTATTTCTTACTTTCAAAAGGATTTAAAATCACAACCTTATGAGAGCTCCACTACTTTATGTTAGTCTTCTATTCTTAAGCACCATTGGTTATGGCCAAAAAGTTGACATGTCTCTTTTTCATGGGATGCAACCTCGCAATATTGGTCCTGCAGGGATGAGTGGCAGGGTTACGTCCATTGATGTTGTATTGACTGATACGGATCATATATATATTGGTACTGCTGCTGGTGGAATATGGGAATCCAAAAATAACGGACATACTTGGACACCGATTTTTGATGATCAGGATGCTGCTTCTATCGGTTCGGTGGCGATCCATCAAAAGAACCCATCTGTCATCTATGTGGGAACTGGCGAAGGCAATCCTCGCAATAGTCAAAATAGCGGTAGAGGTATGTATAAGACATTGGATGGTGGAAAGACCTGGCAGTTCTTAGGATTAGAGAATACGAGACAGATTCATCGTGTGATTGTGCATCCTGATAATCCTGATATTGTTTGGGCTGGAGTAAGTGGAGCTTCTTGGGGCAGTAGTGCTGATCGTGGCGTCTATAAGACAACAGATGGAGGGACATCTTGGGAGAAGATCTTATACATTAATGAGCATACTGGTGTTGCTGATATGGTTGCAGATCCTAACAATCCCAACAAGATTTTGGTGGCGATGTGGGAACATTATCGCAAGCCATGGAACTTTAAGTCGGGTGGTGCTGGAAGTGGATTATATAGCACACATAATGGCGGGGAGAGTTGGGATCAGATTACTGCCGAACACGGGTTGCCTGAGGGTGAGTTGGGCAGGATTGGATTGGCGATAGCTCCGACTAATGTGGATAAGATCTATGCCTATATAGAAAATGAGTCTAATGCCATCTTTCGTTCAGATGATGGAGGGGTTAGTTGGGTTCAAGTATCCAAAAAAGGAGATAATATAGGTGGTAGACCCTTCTACTATGCGGATATCTATGTAGACTCCCAAAACGAGAATCGGCTCTATTCAATCGCCACAGAAGTAACAGTATCCGAAGATGCAGGTAAGACTTGGAAGGTCTTCGCCGCCGGCAATAAAATACATACCGATCATCATGCTTGGTGGTCGCATCCTACTGATAATAAACACATCATCATCGGACATGATGGTGGGCTAAATACTACTTATGATCGAGGGCAAAACTGGGCTTTTGCAGATAATTTACCGCTGGCGCAGTTTTATCATATCCGAGTAGATAACGAGTTTCCGTATAATGTCATGGGAGGATTACAGGATAATGGCTCCTGGCGAGGACCTAATCGTACTTGGTTTAAAGGAGGTATACGCAATATGTATTGGCAACGCCTCAGTGTAGGAGATGGGTTTGATGTGGTTCCTGATCCATTAGATCCTACCCGAGGGTATGCTATGGGGCAGGGGGGTAACCTGGTCAATTATCACACCACCTCTGGGCAGCTCAAAAAAATAAAGCCTGTACACCCCAATGGGGAACATCTGAGATTCAATTGGAATGCGGGTATAGGAATCTCTCCTATAGATCAAAAAACGATTTATTATGGGAGTCAGTACGTCCATAAGTCTGTGGATAATGGTCAGACATGGAAGATTATCTCTCCTGATCTCACCACTAATGATCCTAATAAGACTCAATTTCTTGAGACAGGTGGCCTTACCTATGACGTCACTGGTGCTGAGAACCATTGTACCATCATATCGATTGATCCCAGTCCTCTTGATGCTGATGTCATCTGGGTAGGAACAGATGATGGCAACATACAAGTCTCTAAAGATGGCGGTGATACATGGACAAATACCGTAAAAAATGTACCAGGGTTGCCATCCAATTCTTGGATCACACAAGTCACTGCTTCTTTATACGATCCGGCGGCAGCATTCGTCGTAGTTGATGATCATCGGAGGAACAATTGGGAGCCTTATGTTTATATGACCACAGATTTTGGGCGCTCTTGGCAACGGTTAGCTGATGATCGAGATATTGATGGATACGTCTATTGTTTTACTCAAGATAGAATAGAGAGAAATCTCATGTTTATCGGTAGTGAGTTTGGATTGTACGTAAGTTTTGATGGAGGCAAACATTGGAATAAATGGGCAGAAGGACTGCCGACGATACCAGTCTCAGACATGGTCATCCATCCCAGAGAAGACGACTTAGTACTCGGAACTTTTGGTCGGGCGATATGGATAATTGATGATATCAGGCCATTAAGAGAGATGGCTACAGAAGGTTATGACCGTATGAGTGAAAAAAGATTGCACCTATTTGCCCCACCAGATGAACATGTCATGATTATAGGAGAATCTATAGGCTATAGACAAGGAAAAGTTGGTGACGCTCTATACAATGGGACAAACCGACTCGAAGGAGCACTGATGAGCTATTGGGTTAACAAGGATATTGATGACAAAGCCAAAATTATAGTCCAAGACGCCGAGGGCAATCACGTAAGAAGATTGGAACACAACCTTAAGGTTGGATTGAATAGAATCAATTGGAGGACCAATCATGATGCCATCCGAAGGCCTCATCAAAGCAAACCAAAAGGTGACAACCCCCCAAGAGGCGGATGGTATGCATCTCCTGGTGATTACCATATACAGATAATCTCAAATCAAGATACTTCTTCAAAATGGATAAAATTATCACCCGACCCAAGATTAGATATTAGTCCAGATGAAATTGAAGCCAAACGACGACAAATTAATAGCTATAATGAGCAAGCCAATCGGGTGACAGCAATAGCTGATGATTATAGATCGATAGCCAAAAAAGTAGAACTAATAGAGAAACTCATAGCTGAAGCAGGGGATAATGATTCGAATTCGAACAAGGATGAAGTAGATTCTCTCAAAAATGAATTGGAAGAATTTGATCATTACTTTTTTGGGCCAAAGGACAGACAGGGTATCTATAGAGATCCTGCAGTCATCTCTAACCAGTTGCGAAGTGTAGGCTATCTGTTAGATCATCCATTATCTCCTGTCACTGATAATCAGAATGTCGCATTGGAAAACTTGATTGAGAATATTGATGCAGTGGAAATTAAATGTCAACAATTAAAACAAAGCGTCAACCCTAAGCTCAAATCACTATCAAGTCTCTTAGGAAACTTCTTTGACGATTAATCATGTGCTTGAGCTAGGTACGTGATATAAACTCAATAATAAAGTGCAATAAAAAGACCCTTGACCCGTATAGATCAAGGGTAGATTAGAAACCCAATTTTCTAACTCAAAACTGTATACTACTTAATCTCTATAGTTGTTGGTGCCTTAGGTTTGGCTTCTTCTTTCTTATCCAATGTGATTGTCAAAATTCCATTCTCATAGTTGGCACCAATGGAGCTTTGATCTATTTCATCAGATATATGAAAGTTTCTTTTGAAGCTGCTATAACCAAATTCGCGACGATTCCACTTACCGGCATTCTCATCATTTGTGACCTCTCGTTTTGCGGAGATAATCAATTGGTCATCTTTTAACTCAAGGCTAAAGTCATCTTTAGCTAATCCAGGAGCTGCCACTTCGATGGTATAACCATCTTCAGACTCATAGATGTTAACTGAAGGTGTACTGTTCACAAAATCAGTCCCTAAAAAGTCTGAGACGCTCCTCCCCCAAAAGTCATCAAGGAAGTCATCGAGCGTTACCGGTTTGTATCTGTTAAATGGATTATATCTTACTATACTCATGATGTTATTCTATTTAAGATTGTTATAAAAAAATTGCTATGAAACAGTGATGGTTC
>CAZJHC010000003.1:0-29992 GCA_964545645.1 uncultured Saprospiraceae bacterium | reverse complement strand
CTGTGAGGGATTGGGCATATAAAAATAAAAGACTGTATGTTGTTACAGGACCAATTTTGGATCATATTGATGAATACATAGGTCAAAAAAATAAAGTAGCGGTCCCAAAGAGATATTATAAGGCTGTGCTCGACATCGATGATCCAGAAGTTAAAGGGATTGCATTTGTCATGGCCAATGAGGTCAGTACGAGACCATTGATGGATTATGCCGTCACAATAGACGAATTAGAAGAGACTTTAAGAATGAATCTCTTTGATGGTTTATTGGATGACTCCATAGAAGACAAAATCGAGTCTACGATTGATAAAAAATTGTGGTCAGTAAGCCAAAAGAGATATGAGAATCGTACCAATAATTGGAACCAACATTAATAGATAAGGAATACAGATGAGCAATAAAGAAACATTTATAGAGGACATAAAAGAAGGGTATAGCTTCGAAGGAGATTCTATACTTATGGGTGCCGCCATGTTAAACGGAGAAGTTATCTCAGAGAGCATGGTGAGACTGCCATTGGGCACGCTCAATCGTCACGGTTTAATAGCTGGTGCTACCGGTACCGGCAAGACTAAAACATTGCAAATACTCGCTGAACAGTTATCAGCTAATGGCGTGCCTTCATTAGTAATGGATGTCAAGGGTGACTTAAGTGGATTGGCAGTGGCAAGTAGTGGTCATCCCAAGATTGACGAAAGGCATGAGAAAATAGGCTTCCCATTCTTGGCTGATCATTCGCCCATTGAGTTCTTAACACTCTCGGATGAGCCTGGCGCCAGACTAAGGGCTACAGTATCTGAGTTTGGACCGATTTTGCTTTCTAAGATCCTTGATTTGAGTGATACACAATCTGGAATCTTGGCTGTTGTGTTTAAGTATTGTGATGATCAAGAGTTGCCTTTGTTGGATCTTGATGATCTGAAAAAAGTGTTGAACTATGTAATCAACGAAGGTAAAGACGAAGTATCTGCTGAGTATGGTAAGATGTCCTCCACCTCAGTAGGTACGATCATTAGAAAAATCGTTGCATTAGAACAGCAAGGAGCGGAAATATTCTTTGGTGAGCGATCTTTTGATCCCCAAGATTTATTAAGAATGGATGAAAATGGCAAAGGAATCATATCAATCTTAAGATTGACTGATATTCAGGATAAGCCTATGTTATTTTCGACATTCATGTTGCAGTTGCTGGCTGAGATTTATGCAACCTTTCCTGAAGAAGGGGATGCCGATCGGCCTAAGTTGGCATTGTTCATTGATGAGGCCCACTTAGTATTCAAAGAAGCATCTGATGTACTCTTGGATCAAATAGAAACGATCGTCAAACTTATCAGATCCAAAGGGGTTGGATTATTCTTTATTACGCAAAATCCTGCTGACATACCTGAAGCGGTGTTGGGGCAATTGGGTCTTAAGATACAGCATGCCTTGAGGGCATTTACCGCTAAGGATAGAAAAGCAATCAAGTTGGCAGCGCAGAACTATCCATTGTCGGATTATTATAATATTGAAGAATTGTTGACATCTCTGGGTATAGGTGAAGCATTCCTCACCGCACTCAACGAAAAAGGTATTCCTACGCCCTTAGCTCATACCTATCTACGAGCACCACAATCTCGAATGGATATCCTAAGCAACAAAGAAATAAAAGAAATCATCGATCAATCCTTAATCATAGACAAGTATACAGAGGTTATAGATCGAGAGAGCGCTTATGAAATCTTGTCAGGCAAAATCAAAGTGGCCCAGACCGAAGAGCATAAGGAAAAAATGTCTCGATCTAAAAAGTCATCCTCTTCTGATAATGACAGTGCGATATTTGGCAAGGCGAAGCAGGCGCTTAAATCAGACATTGGAACCAAAATTATCAGAGGTCTACTAGGTAGCCTTGGCGTAAAGCTTACGTTGAGTGATACGAAGAGAATTACCAAGAACTTCTAAAAGCAAGAGGTATAAAGGAATATTGTCACAATAGCAATTAATAGGAGAATGTCCTCTAAGACTAACCCTTAGATTCCTTTACCTGAAACTAATCGGGTGTTGTTATTTTTTTTTAGGGTAGATTTCTTTTTGCGCTCAAAGTCCATTTGATATATGGGCCAAGGCGTTTTCTTGTGGTGATCACCAGCGAAATATGTCAGTATTTTTTCTAAATTATCTGCACTTTGAAATCCTGGTAGCGCTTGTATGACATCAGCATTCTCATCGAGGAATACTATAGTTGGATATCTCAATCGACCATGTGTTATCTTAGCGGCAAGAGCATGATAACCTCTTAAGCCTCCTTTTGTGAATTTATATACTTCATCATGATAGGTAATATCCTCTCTATGTTCGGCATCAAATTTAATCGCTACATAGTGCTCATTGATATAGCGTACGATCGTTGAGTCACTGAACGTAGTTTTATCCATCTTCTTACACCAACCACACCATTGAGTGTATAAGTCAAGTATGACTTTTTTGTCTTGATCAATTGATTTTTGTATGCCTTCTTCCCACTGCTCCCAGGTTATTTTTTCTTGGGCCATAGAGTCTAAGCCTACAAGTAAAGAACTGAGAAGTATGATTAATCTGATCATTGAGTGCGCTAATATAGCTTGTAAGGACAAAATAACAACTTAAGAACAGTTTTTACAATGAAGATGATCTGTAAATCTCCATATTAAAAGAACTTTAACCATTGACTGTGTTAAGAATTTTATTCAATTTTAATGAGTTGATTGTCAGTAGTTTATTGTCAATAATGTTCTTCCTTGAGACTATTTTGCCCAGTAGTTTAGGAGACCGTATCCCTGAGCCGAGGATAGTGGGAGTCTTAATTACTTGAGCTTGATGCCATAAATTTTGATTTATGATGCTTTGATGCAGCATTTTGCCACCTTCTACCATTAACTTACCTATACCTCGGCGATATAAGTCTTTAATGATCCATTGGAGCTCATTATGTAAGTCTTGCGGTATAGTGACTATTACCTTTTGATTTGATGTTGTGTCGTATTTTTTATGATAGGTATAGATCCAGGTTGTGAAATCATCACTCAATAGATCATGTGTTTTAGGGATTTTTTCATGCCTATCGATCACTACTCTTATAGGAGATGATCCAAAATAATGACGATTGTTCAAAACAGGATTATCAATAATCGCTGTATGAGTACCTATCATGATAGCATCATACTCTGATCTCCATTTATGGGTTAACATTTTAGCAGGCTTGTTGCTCAACCATATTTGTTGCCCTTTCTTGCCTATATATCCATCCTTACTTTCTGCCCACTTGAGCATCACGAAGGGCATTTGTTCTATTTGATTAACAACAAAGCTTCTATTGAGATAAGCGGCTTTATGAGCGAGTACACCATAGGTGATGTTTACATTGTTTTTTTTGAGCATCGCAATGCTCTTTCCTTTCATTAAGGGATTTGGGTCTACTTGAGCGATAATAACATCTTTGATTCGCTTCTCAATAATTATATCAGTGCAGGGAGGTGTCTTGCCATGATGATTACATGGTTCGAGGCTTATGTAGAGTGTAGATTCAGGCAGTAGTCGTTGATCTCTTAAGTTGTTGATGGCGTTTCGCTCGGCGTGAGGACCGCCGTAGTACTGATGATACCCTTCAGATATAATCTTGTTATCATGTACGATCACTGAACCAACCATCGGATTGGATTTTATTCTTGGCAATCCATACGCAGCGATGGTTAAGCAACGCTCCATATATGGTATATGCTTGTCCAGTTCTGCCAAGGGTTATAGGATTTCTTTCATTTTATCTATGACCATATCTATCTCATCTTTTGTGTTGATGGTAGAAAAAGAAAATCTAATAGCCTTGCGATCTTCGGGTGAGTTAATAGCTTGCAATACGTGACTGTCTCGCTCTGAACCTGAACTACAAGCGCTACCAGCAGAAGCACATATACCATGTATGTCTAAATTGAACATAATGAGATCGGTCTTGTCGGTTTTAGGGATAGACATGTTCAGGATATGAGGCAAGTAAGAACTCTCTTGGTCACCATTAAACAAAACATTGCTTAACTCAGACTGCGACTTGTCTTTAAAATAAGATCTGAGCTCCAGCAACTTATTGTTGTGGTCTTCTTTATGATTATATAATAGTTCTAAGGCTTTAGCAAATCCGACGATGCCATAGATGTTTTCTGTACCTGATCGTAGTTGTCTCTCTTGGCCACCCCCATTAATCATGGCTTTGATCATGTTGTTGCTATTAATATAGATCATTCCGATCCCTTTGGGTCCATATATTTTATGACCAGAGCCTGATAAAAAACTAACATTAAGTTTTTGTAAATCAATGTCAAACTTGCCAATCGTTTGTACCGTATCACAATGAAAGAGAGCTTCATGCTGCTCGCATATATTGGATACCGCCTGTAGATTCAGCATGGTGCCGACTTCATTATTACCATGCATGAGGGACACCAATGTTTTATCAGTGCTTGCTTTTAGCATTGTTTCTAATTGACTGAGGTCTACATGGCCCTTGGTACATGTGTCCAAATAAAGAATTTCTGTTGATGGATATAGTTCTTTAATCGCTTTTAAGGAATTGAGAACGCAGGGATGCTCTGTAGGACTACTAATGATCCTTGTCACGCCAAGATCTATGACACTTCGGAGTAAGGCCATATTATTGGATTCCGTAGCGCTCGATGTGAAAAAAATCTCTCCAGATGAAGCATTGAGGATGTCTGCTACTGTTTTACGTGATTTTTCTATCAGAGTTCTACTGGTCCTACCGTATGCATGGATCGATGATGGATTGCCGAAATGATTGAGCATAACTTGATGCATAGTATGTACTACATCAGGATGTATTGGTGTTGTGGCTGCGTTGTCAAAATATATCTTGTCCATACAAATTGCGTTAAAATAACTTATTGACTAAATATAAAGCGTTAAATTGATTCTTTAATAGTCTTTTTAATACTATCCACATAACCCTGGGCTTTTCCGATACTTTTGGCTTCAGCATAGAGTCTGATGATTGGCTCTGTATTAGATTTTCTTAGATGTGTCCAGCCTGAATCAAAGTAAATTTTGACTCCGTCTTGTGTATCTACTTCGAGATGACTATGCGCCGATGCGACATGACTCAATAGGCGATCAACATCAAGATCTTCGGACAGATTTATCTTATCCTTAATCATAAAATAAGTAGGAAAATGAGACCTGTATTGACTGAGCGTTATTGTCTTGTCTGCAAGAGCAGAGAGCAAAAGGGCGATACCTGCCAGAGCATCTCTGCCGTAATGAAGTTTAGGAAAAATAACCCCTCCATTTCCTTCGCCGCCGATGACGGCACCTTGGGCTTTCATTTTATTAACCACATTAACTTCGCCGACAGGTGCTGCATAATACTCTTGACCATGTTTCTCAGTTACTTCTCTGAGTGCATAGGTAGACGATAGATTAGAAACTGTAGGACCTGGATCATTGGCAAGAACCCAATCTGCTATCATAACAAGCGTGTATTCTTCGCCGCAATATTGCCCTTTTTCATCAACGAAGGCCAATCTGTCTACATCTGGATCAACGGCGATGCCTAAGTCGGCATGCTCAGCTACGACACTCTTAATGAGGTCTGCAAGATTGTCTGCTAATGGCTCGGGATTATGGGCGAATTGGCCGTTTATCTCATGATTGATTAAGGTGTAAGTGCAGTCTAAGGCATCTAAGAGGGGAGGAATAGAAATAGCCCCAGTTGAGTTGATGCAATCGACCACAATATGATATTTGTGGTTTCTTATAAGCCGTGTCCTGACTAATTCTAAATCAAGGATGGCATTTATATGGGCTGATATCGTGCCATCTATGCTGGTTAATTGACCCATAGAATCAACAGAAGCATACTGTAGGGTACGATTGCGAGCAATATCCAATAGCTCTGATCCAAGTTCATGAGATATAAACTCACCATGGTGATTTAGGAATTTTAAGGCATTCCATTCTTTTGGGTTATGGCTGGCAGTGATAATGATGCCGCCGCCCGCTTGATGTTCTACTACCGCCATTTCTACTGTAGGAGTGGTAGATAAACCTAAAGTAATCACATCTATCCCCATCATAATTAGTGTTGTGGCGACTAGTTGTTCGACGGCCTGACCAGTAATTCTGCCATCTCTACCTAAGATGATTTTATTGGGAGCTTTGCTTCTATGTATAAGCACTCCATAGGCACTGGTAAACTCCACGATATCCACTGGGGTAAGATTTTGGCCTATGGATCCACCTATGGTTCCTCTAATGCCGGATATTGATTTGATCAAGGTCATCGAGTAAATATTTATATACGACAAAGCTAAAGAAATACGGTCAATGATAAGTTCTGTTATATTTATTGCTGATGTCAACTTTGATTCAATTAGACTATTGGTTGTTTTTCTTGATTAACTCCGAGTGGGTCACTCCTTTTTTTGATTCAATCATGCCATTTCTGCGCAATAAGTATGTATGGTTACCAATCTACATTTTCATCATAACTTGGGTCATCTATAGTAAGAATGGTCGTGCCAAATGGGTGCTACTATTAAATATTATTAGCTGTATTGCAATAACCGATATTTTATGCTCCCAGATATTAAAGCCCTTTATTGCTAGGGTTCGACCTTGTAATGAGTTAGCTTTTATCGGTGATGTAATGGAGCGAGTCAGCTGCGGATATGGACTGAGTTTTCCGTCTATCCATGCAGCTAATCATTTTGCTTTATCTATAATCCTTATTATTTTATTTAAGCCCAATACTAAGATTAAAGTGGCTTTAATGTTTTGGGCCTTTTCGATATCCTATGCTCAAGTATACGTAGGTCTTCATTACCCTCTTGATATAATCGGCGGGGCCTTAGTTGGTACCGTTATGGCGAGATTATTTGGAGAGTGGGGGAGTAGAACTGCGGGATAGAATGATACAAGAAAAGAACCCACCTTGATGAGTTCTTTTCTTATAATTATCTATTCTTCACACTCAAAGTTACCTAGCTTGATGCCTTTTACATCGATAGATCGATTGAGGAGATCCGCTTGTTCGATTTCTACGCATCCTTCTTTGCGAATGGAGGCAGCCGTAAACCCATCAGTTACAAATGTCCAACTCAGGCCATCAGGGAAGGAGGAACTCAATGCAAGAATTACTCTTTGCATTGAGGCAAGATCGGAACCTGTGATGCTTCCACTGAAATTGACATCACCGGCAATTAGATCATCGGCACATGCAGGAGCAAGCCCTAAGATGTGTCGTTGACCTTTTATCAAATCTAATACACTCAAGTCGACAGCCGCATCTTGATCCAAAAACATGCAAATACGATCACCAGCTATTATGGTTTGGTCAGAAGTAAATTGATACTGACCTTGGTTGAGTCTCGTTATATCTGAAATTATGCTTCCTCCGCTGCTTCTGAATGTTTTTATCGAATCTACATCGAGGAAGTCTCCATTTCTATCCTGTATGTTTACAAAGAAAGCTGTCGTATCGACAAATGGGACAATAAACTGAAGAGAATCGACACAGCCCATATTGTCAGAGATCGTTAAGCTATATAGCCCCTCAGCTAAGCTATCTATATCTTCTGTATCTGCTCCTGTAGACCATAGTAGAGAAACACTATCACTGCAACTTTGTAGGTCAAGATCTATCATGCCTAAAGAGTCACCTACATCACCAATTATCGTTTGATCAACAATTTTAGCTACAGGCAAATCTGTGATAGTAATATTCTGAGTGATACTGATCGTACTATCTATGCATTCATCAGTTAGATCTATGGTTCTTGTCAGATCGGCAAACCCACAAGTAGTTGAGTCTATATTAAGGATGATGGTATCGATTACAATACCACATGCCAATTCAAATGCAGCTACATCTAATAGATCTTCAATACAGATGCCTGATAATCTTTCTCTACGGTTTATATCCACTAATGATAATCCATTGCGCTGTACAGTTATTTGCTGCGTACAAGTGTCAATTGATGCTCGATTAGATGCAATCCATTGTCTCATAATGATTAAATCACCCGGACATGAGTCTATAACGATGTCTACAAAAACGACACTGTCATATCCAGTATATATCGGCTCACCTGTATTAAACGGATCCAAACTGCTATCACAGGAAACTAAAGTATCTGGAGGGCAGCTTAGCGATGTCATTAAATCTAATGGCACATCAAAGCTGAAAGAATCTAACACCCCAGCAGTATCTGAGACTGTTAAGATATAAGAACCTCCTACGATATTGATCCGAGTAGTATCAGTTGATCCATCCGACCATAAGAATGAAAGAGAATCTGGGGCACATACGATATCATAGTTAATAACCCCTGTAGTGTCACCATTATCGGCAGTGATAGATATATTGTCTATTTTGAAAGTCTGGATATCCGTTACAAGTACTGTTTGGTTAAAGGTCATAGAACTGTCCAAACATTCATCTCTCAATGTCCAAGTGCGTGTATAATTGGCAAAAGCTACACCATTCGTATCCAGTGTAAGTATAGTGGTGTCAACCACCAATCCACAACTTAAAACAGGAATAGAGGAACTAAGTAATCCATCAAGCTCTACAGCACATATATTATCAAAGCTAATGGTATCTGCATAAGAGAATCTTTGGAATGCATCTCTTAGTACATTAATATTCTGAGTACAAGTATCAGAGCCACTGACGTTAGTTGCGATCCATTGCCTCATAATTATAAGATCGCCTGGACAAGAGTCTATTGTAATATCAACAAAGAATATGGTGTCTGCTCCCTCAGCTGTTGCCATTCCAGTGATAGCTGGATCAATGGAAGAATCACATGATACTATTGTATCCATAGGGCAATCGATCATGATCGGTAGCTCTAATGGAACCACAAAAGTAAAGGAGTCGATTACACCTGAAGTATCAGAGATAGTCAACCCATACTCTCCGGCAATTATATTTGTTCTCAAGGTATCGCTGGATCCATCCGACCATAAAAACTCTATCGAGTCCGGAGCACAAGTAATATCATAGATAATCATACCACTGGTATCACCAGCATCAGGAGTGATTGTTATATTTTCAATCTTTAGAGATTGTAAGTTGGTGATCATAATCACTTGACTCACAGTCATAGTAGTATCAGTACAGGCATCTGAAATGGTCCAAGAACGATTGTAATTAGCAAAATCAACTCTCATAGTATCCAAGGCTACTATGGTTGTATCTATAGTGATACCACAGCCCAATGAAGGAGCTGTAGAGGCTAATAATCCATCAAATTCTTCAATACATATATTGTCAAAGACAATGGTGTCCATAACAGATATAGTTTCAAAAGCATTTCTAAGGACCGTAATAGTCTGTGTGCATGTATCAGAGACGCTATCATTACTAGCAATCCACTGTCGTGTAATGATTAAATCAGCTGGACAAGAGTCCACCATAGTATCAACAAAAAACAACGTATCAGATCCAGTAGCTGTCGCCATCCCTGTAATAGACGGGTCAAGAGCTGAGTCACATGATATAGTTGTATCACCAGGACATGTTATCGTCACATCCACGACAGTGGACATAACCTCAAAACTAAAGCTGTCAATGGTCATGCCAGAGACGTCAGAGATTGTCAATGAATAGGTACCTCCAGGTACATTCATCAAGGTGGTATCCATCGATCCATCTGACCATAAGAATGATATCGAGTCCGGGGCACAAGTAAGATCATAGATAATCATACCACTGGTATCACCAGCATCAGGAGTGATTGTTATATTTTCAATCTTTAGAGATTGTAAGTTGGTGATCATAATCACTTGACTCACAGTCATAGTAGTATCAGTACAGGCATCTGAAATGGTCCAAGAACGATTGTAATTAGCAAAATCAACTCTCATAGTATCCAAGGCTACTATGGTTGTATCTATAGTGATACCACAGCCCAATGAAGGAGCTGTAGAGGCTAATAATCCATCAAATTCTTCAATACATATATTGTCAAAGACAATGGTGTCCATAACAGATATAGTTTCAAAAGCATTTCTAAGGACCGTAATAGTCTGTGTGCATGTATCAGAGACGCTATCATTACTAGCAATCCACTGTCGTGTAATGATTAAATCAGCTGGACAAGAGTCCACCATAGTATCAACAAAAAACAACGTATCAGATCCAGTAGCTGTCGCCATCCCTGTAATAGACGGGTCAAGAGCTGAGTCACAAGATATCGTGGTATCACCAGGGCATGTTATCGTCACATCGATGACGGACGACATGACCTCAAAATTCAAGCTATCTATGGTCATTCCGGATATGTCCGTGATAGTCAATGAGTAGTTGCCACCTGGCACATTCCTCAGGATTGTATCCATTGATCCATCTGACCATAAGAATGATATAGAGTCTGGGGCACATACAATATCGTATGATACCATGCCACTTGAATCACCAGCATCTGAGGTAATGTTGATATTGTCAATTTTGAAAGATTGTATATCTATAATTTCTATCGTTTGCAAAAGAAGATCTATACTATCCCTACAAGTATCTGAGATGGTATACCCTCTACTTATATATTCTATATTTCCGATAATAGTGTCTGCAGAGTTCCGTACGGCAGTTACAACGAATCCACAAGGAAGATCAACTGTTATACTATCCAAGGCTAACTCAAGTTCGTTAGTACAAAGTCCTGAGAATGACAAAGTATCTAATGCTCCAATATCGCTAAAAGAAGCTCTTTCTACAGTAATGGTTTGGATACAGGTGTCACTCATGGTATTATTAGAGGCAATCCATGATCTTGTGATGATCAAGTCCTCTGGGCAAGCATCGACGATACTATCTATAAAGTAAAGTGTATCATGGTCCATTGCTGATGCCATGCCAGTAGATATGGGATCAATGGATGTATCGCATGATACAGTTGTATCCGAAGGACATGACAAAACAAGATTTATACTATCGATGGTTACTAAGGGTACATTGTATATGAAAGAATCAAAACAACCCAAAGTATTAGAAACGGTCAATGTATAATCACCAGCCATCAAGCTATCTATATCCAATGTCTCTGCGCCGTTGGACCAAGAGAAAGAAATAGAATCTGCTGGGCAAATAAGATCTAAATCTAAAGCGCTCAGGGCGCTTGCAGTATCATGTGTGATTGTCGGTTCAGATAGTTCAGCAACAAGCGGATCCTCAATGATAATTATTTGACTACCAGTAAATACACTGTCAGAGCATCCAATGTCAAAAGACCAATCTGCCGAAAGCTCTATATATTCACATGAGGTAGAATCTAAGGAGAAACTAATAGAATCAAGTGTGATATTGCAAGGGATTTCTAACGCTTCACGTATGAGACTCGCTAAGTCATCAAAACAGATATTATTAAAACTTAATGTATCCTCAATAGCAAACATGTCTAAGGAGTCAAACGTCGAAGTGATCATCTGAATGCAAGTATCAGATACTGTCGAGTCTATCTGAGCAATCCATGATCTCTCTAGTATAATGTCCATAGGACAATCTTGAATCTGATTGTCAACAAAAAAGACCGTGTCATAACCTGAATGCGTCGGCTCACCTGTTATATCAGGTGTAATTAGGAATTCGCAAGCGATATTGATATCTGCTGGACAGATAAAGGTAGTGCTGTCCATCATCATGGTTGTATCCACGACTAAATCTATCACAAAGGTGAAACTATCCATGCAACCCATTTGATTGGATACAGTTAGACCATATGTACCAGCGTTTACTCCAGTTATAGAGTCCGCACTCGATCCATCAGACCATAAAAACGATACGTTGTCCATATCACACGAGGTATAACTAATGGCTATGCTTCCTGATGAATCAGAAGTGTTTACTATCGTAGTATCAGTAATATTGATGATCGGAACATCTGTTACTAGTATGATCTGCGTTAGCGTAGTCGAAAGAGTATCTATACAGTCATGACTGACATACCATGTTTTAGACAGTTGAGTATAATCACATTTAACAGAGTCCACATTATAGATAATAGAGTCAATGATGGCTCCACAGCTAAGAGATAATGAATCAGAAGTCATATCACTCACGTCATCGACACAGATGCCATCAATCATTAAAGTGTCAGATATAAGCGCTGTTGCGCTAAGGTCATCTACTTCTTGTGTGATTATCTGCACGCAAGTATCCGATTGAGTATCATTAGAAGCTATCCAATATCTCATGATCATCAGGTCTTGTGGGCAGTCTTGGACTATTGAATCCATAAATGTCACTGTAGCTCCCTCCATTGCGGTTGCTATTCCTGTAATGGTGGTATCTATGGATAGGCCACACATCAACATAGTATCTTGAGGACATGATAACCCTAGCTCTTGCACCATATCATTATTGGTACGTCGGAAGTATAAGACTGATTCTGAATTGTCTGCTCCTCTCACGAAAGTTCCTATATGTGGACTATCCGCACTATCGAGTACCATGGTAATTTGTTGGCCATATACATCAGCACTATTGTTCAGATTAGTTATTTCTTGTATGGCCCAGGTATTTGTATTTCTAACGGCATAATTGATACTCTTGGTAGTGACATAACTAATATGTGGGCTGCCTTGCGAATCATATTCGAGATCGATCATTTCTTGTGCCGCCATACCATTTCCAAATACGACATCCGTTGCCGAGGAGATCACCTCAGAAGTCCATAAACTATCCCCCTTGATGCCATAATGTATGGCTCCTTGAGTACCTATAGTCCCCCCACTGTCTACATCATAGGTATAATAAGAGATAGTAACGTTGCCTGATCCATCGAGCGCTAAGGAACCATTGGACCCATATTTTTGGATATCTTCGACTACCCAAGATCCTGTAGTATTGCTCGCATAATGTAACGTGCTATCCGTAATAGAATGATAACACACTCCATAAGTACTATTACCTAAGGCCACGATGTCTGTGCCTCCATAGTTCACTACGATACCTTGATCTTGAACGATTGTTTCAGTAGTGATGCTACCTGTCGCACCGCTTATAAACTCTAATACCTCATCGGTAGGATTGATACTTGAAATTAGAGGAACATCGCCATTCATTACGACGGAGGGCTCAAAGCCATCAAAACCATCATTGACGACATTTTCAATTGACCACATACTTTGATCTAACCTAGCTATTTCCAAGTCCGCCACATTAGTTGCTACATTATTGTATACTATAACGGGAGCGTTGCTTGAAGTCAACTCTAAATCGACGGGCCCCAAGAAACTACCAACTTGGACCATTTCGCTTATGACACTATCGTTGCGGATAATTGTATATGTCACGTTGCCAACTGTGCTTCCTTCGTCTTCGATAAAAGATACATGTATCGTTTGGCTTGCATCGATTTCAAAATCAGGTTTCACACCAATACCTATTGGCGATGAGCCCCATCCTTGTCCGAATGATGTCTGAATAAAAAAGAAGAGAATACTTATAATACCACTTAGTTTTA
Source organism: uncultured Saprospiraceae bacterium (assembly GCA_964545645.1). Lineage (GTDB taxonomy): Bacteria > Bacteroidota > Bacteroidia > Chitinophagales > Saprospiraceae > GYS-P2D. The sequence continues at coordinate 16,502 of CAZJHC010000003.1, read as the reverse complement.
TCATTGGTCTATTATCATGCGAAATGTAAATATACTACCTACCCTCAGATTCTTATGATTAAGGGGTAAGAATACCACTTTTTCAACCAATTATTATAGGGATTTACCTGATATTGGGTAGATCAAGATTTGTACATACCATATATATACCTTTTTTTAAAAGTGTCGTCTACCTAGCATTTATAATTGATTTGAGATAAGGCTTACTTACACCTATATTTGCGCTAAATATTACACCATGTTTCAAAGTCTTAGTGATCGATTAGAAGGGGCCTTTAAAAATCTTAAAGGAGATGGTAAGTTAACCGAGATCAATATCGCCCAGTCTGTCAAAGAGATAAGAAGAGCTCTTGTCGCAGCTGATGTAAATTATAAGATTGCCAAGGAGTTCACCGATACTATCAAAGACGAGGCAATGGGTACAAGGAATGTACTCAAATCTGTGAAGCCTGGAGAGTTGATGGTCAAGATCGTCATGGATGAGATGACGGCATTAATGGGAGGTGAGGCTGTAGGTGTCGATCTCTCTGGCAAGCCTACTGTGATACTCATAGCTGGTTTGCAAGGGTCTGGTAAAACTACTTTTAGCGGAAAACTGGCCAAGTGGTTGAAAGAAAAGAAACAAAAGAGACCTCTATTGGTGGCTTGTGATGTGTATCGACCAGCAGCCATAGATCAAATAACCGTGCTCAGTGAGCAGGTAGGAGTGCCGGTCTACAAAGAGATAGAAAATAAAAACCCAGTAGAGATCGCTCAAAATGCCATAGTACATGCACAAGAAAATAATTGCGACGTCGTAATCGTAGATACTGCAGGGCGCCTTGCCGTGGATGAAGACATGATGAATGAGATAGAAGCCATTAAAACTAATATTCTACCTAACGAAACGCTCTTTGTCGTTGATTCTATGACTGGACAAGATGCGGTCAATACTGCTAAAGCATTTAATGAGCGCATCGATTATAATGGAGTCGTTCTCACTAAGCTGGATGGCGATACTCGAGGTGGAGCAGCGCTCTCTGTTAAGTATACTGTAGGCAAACCGATCAAGTTTATATCCACCGGCGAAAAAATGGAGCAGCTGGATATGTTTTATCCTGACCGTATGGCTCAGCGTATACTTGGTATGGGTGATATTATTTCATTTGTCGAGAGAGCGCAAGATCAATTTGATGAGGAGGAAGCCAAGAAGCTTGAAAAGAAAATTAAGAAAAATAAGTTTGACTTTAATGATTTTCTAAAGCAAGTGGATCAAATCAGAAAAATGGGAGATCTCAAGTCTCTCATGGGTATGATACCAGGCATGGGCAAGGCACTAAAAGGAGTTGATATTGACAATAATGCCTTTAATAAAGTTGAAGCCATCATATTCTCAATGACACCTAAGGAGAGAGAAAATCCAGAGTTGCTTAATATGTCTCGTAAAAAGCGAATCGCTCAAGGTTGTGGACATAGTCTTCACGAGATTAACATGTTCATCAAGCAATTTGACCAAATGCGAAAAATGATGCATATGATGTCAAAAGGTAAGAATATGCAAAATTTTATGTCTCAGATGCAAAAGATGGGAGGTCCTGGGATGGGCAAATTTTAATTTTTAGCCAGCTTGATAAGCTCACTTAGCTTGATCATACATTCTATCGGTGTGAGGCTGTTGATATCTATTGCCTCTATTTTTTCTGATAGCTGTTCCAGCTTAGGATCTGAAGAAAACATCGTTAATTGTTGATCTTGGTGCTTTTTCTGCAATGCCTCAAGGGAGCTACTTTTTTGGGCGTCTTTTTCGATCGATTGTTCTTGCAAAGTCGTTAATATATGTCCTGCTCTCAATATAATCTCTTTAGGGAGACCAGACATCATCGCCACTTGGATGCCGAAAGATTGATTACTGCTCCCTTTGATTAACTTCCTTAAGAATAAAATTTTCTCACCGACTTCCTTTGTAGCTACACTATAGTTATGAATCCGCTCATATTTATCAGATAGCTGGCTGAGCTCATGATAATGCGTGGCGAAGAGAGTTTTGGGTGCTGCAGGGTGCTCATGAAGGTATTCTACTATCGACCACGCTATAGAAATTCCGTCATAAGTGCTGGTTCCTCTGCCAATTTCATCTAAGAGAATCAGACTTCGAGAGGATAGATTGTTCATAATAGTAGCCGTCTCTATCATTTCTACCATAAAGGTTGATTCACCACTCGATATATTGTCTGAGGCTCCTACTCTGGTGAATATTCTATCCACGATGCCAATTTCGGCTTTGGTTGCAGGTACATAACAGCCGATTTGAGCCATGAGGCAGATCAGGGCTGTTTGCCTCAAGATAGCTGACTTACCCGACATGTTGGGCCCAGTGATTAATAGAATCTGCTCTTCTGACGTGTCTGTCTTGAGGTCATTAGGAATATAAGATTCGCCCAGAGGGAGGTGAGCTTCAATCACAGGATGGCGACCTTGTATGATGTTGAGAGAGGTGCTTTCATTCACGTCGGGTCGACAATATTGATTCTTCAGAGATAACTTGGCAAAAGAATTGAGGCAATCTATCTGCGCAATGATGGAGGCATTATCCTGTATCGTCTCGATATAGGTGGCGAGCCAATGGACCAATTCGGCATAGAGCCTTTCTTCGAGGACTAATATTTTATCCTCGGCTCCAAGTATCTTAGACTCGAGCACTTTGAGTTCTTCTGATATATATCTTTCCGAATTAGTCAGAGTTTGCTTTCGAGTCCAGTTGTCTGGTATAAGATCTTGCCCTTTATATTTATTAGTTACCTCAAAGTAATATCCAAAGACGTTGTTAAATCCTACTTTAAGACTTGAAATGCCTGTGTTGGCTGTCTCTTTGTCCAACAATTCTTGTAGATGACTTTTACTATTCTTAATAAGATCTCTCAGTTCATCTAGATCGTGATTGTGACCATCGGCGATTACTCCTCCTTTATTGAGAGATACAGGTGGATCAGATTGTATGGTCTCATTGATTTTTTGTGAAACAACAGGTAGATGAGATAATCGTGATAACAATGCATAGAGAGATTGGCTCTCTTCTTCTTCGAATATGCTTTTGATATCAGGGATCTTGAGCAAACTGTGATGTATGTTGTATATCTCTCGAGGGTTGACCTTGCCAAGGGCCACTTTGCCCATGATACGCTCAAGGTCGCTTATGCCTCTGAGGTGTTGATCCAGCTCTTCGGATTTGAGTGGATCATCAAAGAGTATACCTACAATATCATGACGCTGCTGGATAAGATGTATATCAGTGAGAGGTAGTAATAACCATTTTTTAAGAAGCCTTCCACCCATAGGTGTAACAGTACAATCTAATATTTGTGATAGTGGTATGCCTGACGGATGATTGGAGTAGACCAACTCGAGATTGCGGATTGTAAATTGATCTAACCATACATATTGATCCAACTGTATGCGAGATATCTTTTTAATATGATCAAGCTTCCTTTGCTCTGTACTGTCCAGATAGTGGAGTATCACTCCTGCAGCAACTTGTCCTGCGGAGAGCTTGTCAATACCATATCCTTTCAAATTTTGTACTTCAAAGAAGTCTTTCAACTTGCTGGAGCAATAATCCAATTGCCATATCCACTCATCCACGGCATAACTATAATAGGCCTCTTGAGTAAGTGCCATGAAGGCTTCTTTATGATCTTTGCTATAGATTACTTCCTTTGGCCTATAGGTGCCGAGCAATTTCTGAATTTCCGTCTGTAACCCTTGATACACTAAAAACTCTCCGGTCGAAAGATCTAAAAATGCCAAACCACAGGTTTGGTCTGTGTTAAAGTGTACGGCTGCTAGATAACTATTTTCTTTTTGATTGAGTAGATTGTCACTGGTACCAAGTCCAGGCGTTACAACATCAGTAACTCCTCTCTTGACGATCTTTTTTTCTTTGCTCGGCTTTTCGAGTTGTTCGCAGATCGCTACTCTATAACCACCCTTGACCAATCGTGGTAGATAGACATCTAATGAATGATGTGGAAATCCCGCCAGCTCTATATTAGAACCTCCATTATTGCGTGCGGTAAGCACAATGCCTAACACTTGGGATGCCTTAATAGCATCCTCCCCAAAGGTCTCATAAAAGTCTCCCACTCTAAACAGCAGCAATGCATCTTTATGCTTTGACTTCAGCTCAAAGTACTGCTTCATCAAAGGAGTTACCTTTTTCGGTTTCGATTTGCTCAAGTAGGTTGTTATTTGAAAATCAAATCTACATATATATTATAAATGAATAAGTAATTAATATATATGTGTTAAATATGCTTTGATATGAAAAAACTACTTTATGCCATTTTAGGAATCAAGGTGCTTTTGATGGCGCTGTTTTTTATTTTCCTCTATACTCCCGATGTGTCTATTGGGGACATTAAGAAGGTCTATGCTACTGATCAGTCTGAATTTGTTACAATAGACGGAATGGAGGTGCATTTTAGATCAGAGGGTGTCGGAGAGCCCATCCTATTATTGCATGGTACCAGTTCTTCGCTACATACATGGGAGCCTTGGGTGGACATGTTAAAAGATTCATTTCAAGTGATCACTTTTGATCTGCCGGGTTTTGCACTTACAGGACCACATCCAGAACGGACCTATACTACTGCTGCATATAACAGCGTGATCAATGGATTGACTGACTATCTGGGGTTGACCAAGTTTTCGATAGGTGGTAACTCACTAGGAGGATATATCAGTTGGAATTATGCCATTGACCATCCTGGCAAGGTTGATAAACTTATATTAATTGATCCGGCTGGGTTTCCCACGGAGCCAGTGGCATTGTTTAAGTTAATCAGCAATCCCCTTTTAGGACCTATACTGAGTAAGGTGTCTGTCAGGTCTTTGGTAGAAAAGAATCTCAAAGAAGTATATCACAATGATGCACTGATCACCGATGCATTGATCGATAGATATTATGATATGAGTCTTAGAGAGGGAAATCGTAAAGCCCTGGTTGACAGAGTCAAACGACGTGAGGCGTCACGAGTAGAGAGGTTGGCAGAGATACCAGCCAAGACGTTGATCATGTGGGGCGATAAGGATTATTGGATACCAGTGGATCACGCCCAGAAGTATTGTGACCGAATAGAAAATTGTGTAATAAAAATATATAAAGCAGGTCATCTGCCGATGGAGGAACTGCCGACAGAGACTGGTGCAGATGCTATGAGATTCTTGATGGATATGAATCTATAATCATTCTGATCAAATAAATAGATGATCTAATCGAGTCAAATATCTTATAAAGCTTAAAAAACGGATATAAAATAATTATATATATCCAATTATATTGTTTTATTTGTTGAACCTTATTTAATTAAATCTTTATTCAATTTTTAATATGTTGTTTTATGTCTAAACCAAGAGTGATGACCTCCTTCTTTAAGTTACCTGGAGAGTTACAGCAACAGATTAAGTTAATGTACCCTCGTGGATTTGAGAAGCATCTTATTAGATTCAAAAATCATAAAAATAAGTTTGTAAGTGCTTTGCCTTTTGAAGGAGAAGAAAAGTACTATATGGTCAAGATGTCTATGGAGGAAGCTAAGAAGATCATACTCGAAGATCAAGACTACAATGAAAGGGGAGTCCTTAAGGAGGATGTACATCAATCTTATGAATCTAAGTATACTGAGGAACAGGATGAAACAATGGACGAATTGGACATCGAAGAGATTGAACTAAATGAACCAATAGAAGATTAGCTCACCTAGAAAAGCGTAGGAGTTGTAGAATTTCTCTTATCTGCTAACCCTATTTCATGATTTAATAACCATCGTTTTCGCTCAAGACCTCCTGCATAACCTCTGAGGGAACCATCTTTGCCGATCACTCTATGACAAGGAATGACTATGGCAATGCGATTCATTCCATTGGCTTTAGCAATGGCTCGGATGGCTTTGGGCTTGTTCATGACCACCGATTGTGCTTGATATGTGGTCGTGCTGCCATATGGTATGTTGCCAAGGCTTCGCCAGACATTCTGTTGAAACTCTGAACCTGGAGTCACCAGAGGTACGTCAAAATGTTGTCTCGTGCCATCAAAGTATTCGGTTACTTGAGCTTTAATAGTTTTGATATGATGATTAGAGCCATTGATAATTCGTGCATTGAGCAATCGCTGAAGATCTTTAAATTCTGTCTCCAACATACGACGATCAACAAATTCTAATAGGCATACACCATGGTCCGTAGCGCAGACATACATTGGGCCCAGAGGTGTCGTAAAGCGATCCATCAATATAACTTCCTGCTTCTTGCTATTAGTAGGTGTTGTACCCATAATTTTCTTAAAGGTATAACCAAATCCACTTAAGGATTCATATCCAGAGTCGTAAGCTGCATCAGTGGTTCGCTTTCCATCCTTTAGCTCTATCATAGCATGATTGATACGATGCATTCTTTGATATGCCTGAAAAGTCATGCCATAGTTTTTCTTAAACCATCGTCGTACTCTCTCTGGCGCAATTCCGTTTTCTTTCAATTGCCAATCACTGATACGTTGCTTGAGATTGGATTGAACCATATTTATGGCTTTTTGAATATCTGCAGGTGCTTCATAGGCATTTTGAGTTGGCTTGCAGATCTTACAAGGTCGAAAGCCATGGTCCAGAGCATCTTTAAAGCTGGAATAGAACGTAACATTTTCTTTCTTTGGCTTTCTTGCTCGACAGGTAGCTATACAAAATATAGATGTGGTCTTGACCCCTACAAAGAAAACACCCAGATAAGTACTGTCCCTATCAATCAAAGCCTGGTAATATTGATCAATGGTAGGGGAGTCCGTGATAGTCATAGCTGTACTTTGGTGCCAAGGTATGAACTCAGCTTAATTGGGGGCAACCGAAATTTGAACAAGTAATTATTATTTTTTGATTATTGCTTCTTGGTCTTTTCATTCGCTCGATATTGATCTTCTAAGCTTTTATATCTGCCCAATTCAGTTTTGACAGTCAACATGGGATCGGATAGTGTGGGGAGCTCTATTGTAGACCAATAGGATTGGTCATATTTAAATTTGATGTCATTAAAACGCTTTCCTCTTGGTAGCTTTTTTCCTTCTGTAACAAATCCATTTTTTTTATCGAGTATCACTTCTTGAACGACAAATTTTCTGCTGACAAAGTCCGTCTGGGTACTACCCATATATGAGAAGCCTCTGTCTTTGGCTATAAAGAATGGATAGTACTTATCCTTAATTTTACGATATCTAATTTCTCCATAATCCTCATTGGTTTTGCTTTTTTCTTGTAGATAAGCTTTTAATTCATCGCTCAGTTGATCTCTGATAGTTACGACGGCATAGTCTGACAGGTTAATCGTCCAGAGCGTAGATTTTAGATACATCCTTTTGTCCTCCTGTTCAAAATATATGGGTAGCCAATCTATACCAATGTTTATGAGCGTGTCTTTTCCAATTCTCTCGGTTCCTAAGCCATAAACATGTATCATATCCGCTGTGTCTGCCATGATGTGATCAAGTTCCATAGCGAGATCTTCTGTCGTAAGATTTTGTGACCACGGCAATATGGATTTCTGATACATTAGATTTTGTTTCAGAAATTGACCTATGGGCATATCCGAAAAACTGCGATACTGGTTGATCAATAAATGACGATTATCATCTGATCTACGGAGTTGTTGCACTTTAACTTTATGTGGGGCATAGTAAGACTCATAACCATCAGTGCGAGCGATTTTGTTCTTGCCTGCGTAATTTTGATTTTCAATGGTTAGAAATGATTCGAGGAGGTGGCCATATTCTTCATTGGCGATACTATATTCTTGAAAGTACCCTATGAGTTGATGATCTTTAGCGGGGTAATTGATGGGCAGTCGATCTATGATCCTCTCCAGTATAAGATATAGTTGTTCTTCCGAATATACGACCACATCAGATAGTTCGTAGTTCTTGATGTCCAAGTGAATCGTATTTCCCATTGTTCGTAATTCATTTACAGGGATATATTTTTGTTCATGCACCATAGAGCTGATGATCAAGGTGTCATCTGGTGAAGTTATGATCTCAAACGTTCCATCTATCTGAGATATAGCGCCCATATTGGGATGCTGAGAAAATAGGATATGGGCAAAGGGTATGGGGTTTTTATCCTCGTTGTCTATAATGATTCCTTTGTAGCTTAGGAATCCTTCTTGGGCCTGTAGGGTGATAGATGTTAAAGCTAAAGTTACTAAAATCCATTTCATCTCTCATTGTTGATTCCTGGCTAATTAAACGCTAGGGGAAATTCAAAATGTTGGTCCAGTTCTTCCTCATTGTGGAGTACTATATAACTAACGAGCGCTCGCCCTTCTTTGTACAAATAGAGTACCCGACCGTTGGGATATGAACTATAACTAGCCTTAGGAGTAAAATCAACAAATAGGCCCCAATCAGCTTGATATCGCTCTGATACCCAATCGTTGTTCATCTGATTTATCATGATATCATGCTGCTCCTCATTGGTGGCGATATCAGCTATCATACGCATCACTTCGATATGTGGGTGTTGGCTATACATTTTGTCCGCCTCTTGGATATTGACTCTGATTTCGAGTCCTGATTCATCTCTGAGAACTGCATCATATTCCATAAATTCATCCGAGGTGACATCTGTAATATGTAGCCAACGCTCTACAGGTTGAAAGAAATCTATCTGATGATGAGCTAATTTATGAGTAAATCCCTTGGTGTAGATCATGTCCTCTTGCGACCACAACATTGCGGTGGTCAGAACCATATACAATGAAAAGCTTAAGGTCTTGATCATTTTATTTGTGATAAGGCTTGATCAACTTCTGAAACAGGCAATTTGCATACTTTATTTTGGCAGACATAGATCATAGTTTCTCCATCCATGTATTTGTTCAGTAGTAAAGGCAACGCACTCTCCTTAGTGTCCCCTAAAAATATCGCATTACCAGTATAAGAGGTCATCATCTCATGAGTTTTATCGATTGCATCTACTCCCATCGTGACTATCTCATATGGAGGATAAGTAAGGTCAAACATAACTTGGAGCCAGTTAGAATAAAAACTGGGTTGACCACTGGCAACTAAGGTTGGCATCATGTTTTTCATCATCTGTTGAGCCTTTTCGGTATAATCTTTTGTATATAAGATTTCTCCCAGCGTAAGGAGATTTCGGGCCATCATGCTGTTGGATCCAGGTATAACCTTATCCGCCAATTCCATCTTACGAGCTACGAGGGGAGGATCTATGTCGCTGGTATAATTGAACATCCCATTTTCTTTATTATAAAAATGAGCAATAGTATAATCGGCTAATTCTTTAGACAAGGTTAGCCAACTCTCGTCAAACGTCACTTCGTACAAGCTAATAAGCGCTTGTATAAGATTGGCATAATCATCCAGAAAAGCGTTGATGCTGGATTTACCATCCTTTAGATTTCTGTTAAGTCTCCCATCAACTTGTAACTGATGTTTGAGGATGTGATGTGCACTGATGATCGCTTGATCGAGATAATCTACATCTTGCAGTGCCCGATATGCATCCACATATCCTTTGATCATCAAGGCATTCCAGGAGGTTAAGATCTTATCGTCGAGTCCAGGTCGTACTCGTTCAGCTCTCTTGTTGAGAAGTATTTTTTTAGCGGTGGTGATGATTTCTGACAGCTCTGTAGCGCTGATATCATACCTTTTTAAGATTTTGTCAATAGATTGAGTGATATGCAGTATGTTATTGCCATGTTCCCAGTTGCCTTTTGAGCTAACAGTATACAAGTCCTTGATGATAGTTCTTTGTTGTTCATCTGATATCGCAGCATCTATCTCTGCGTCGGTCCATACATAGAATTTGCCTTCTTCCCCTTCACTATCAGCATCAAGCGAAGAATAAAAGCCTCCATCAGACGACATCAGTTCTCTATTGATAAATTCAAGAGATTCTTTGATGACTTGTTTGTAAAGATCATCCTTGGTTTTTTGATAGGCTTGTGCATAGAGCGAGACTAATTGTCCATTATCATAGAGCATTTTTTCGAAGTGAGGAGCTTTCCATTGTGCATCAACAGAGTATCTAGCAAAACCACCACCTATCTGATCATAGATGCCGCCATTGGCCATCTCATTGAGGGTCGTTAAGACGCCTTGTAATGCTTCAGTATCTCCAGATTTATCAGCATATTTTAAGAGGTACTCCCAATTGTTGGGCATAGGAAATTTGGGGGCACCCTTGCGACCACCTCGTTTCATGTCTATTTGAGATTTGAATTGCTCAGATATCTTAGCCAGCAGTTGGGGGGTATATTCTTGATCTGATTGTACTAACTGTACTGCATCGAGGCTCCCAATGCCAGAAGTGAGCTGTGTGGCCGATGATTCTAACTTAGCATAATCATTTTCTTTGAGGTCTTTGAACCTTTTGAGTATGTCCAGCCATTGCTCTTTAGGAAAATAGGTGCCCGCCCAGATAGGTCTACCATCTGGTAGTGCAAAAGCATTAAGCGGCCAGCCTCCGTTGCCGGTAATTAATTGAGCAGCAGACATGTAGATATCGTCTACATCGGGGCGCTCTTCTCGATCAACCTTGATAGGAATAAAATGCTCATTCATAATAGAGGCAACGAGGCTATCCTCAAAACTTTCGTACTCCATGACATGGCACCAATGGCACGCTGCATAACCGATGCTGATGATGAGGAGCTTGTTTTCTTCTTTGGCCTGTTGTAACGCCTCCTCGCTCCATGGTTGCCAATCTACTGGATTGTGGGCATGTTGTAAGAGATATGGACTGCTCTCATGGATTAGTGCATTAGTGTGCGGATGGCTCGTGCTCACGTGACTTTGATTTTTACAGCTGGTGCTACATATAACCAATAAAAATAGAATTTTAATAAATCCTGATTGGCGCAAAGAATATATGGGTGCATTCATGTATTAGTATATATTTAATACGTAATTATCGATTATGCGATCTTTTAATCCGTATATTTCTAAACAATCTTTGTTCATGACTCTTTTCTAACAGAATTACAATAGTATGCATATAACGAATAAAATGTGGAGAAGATTAGACGGTACGCAAATAGAATCTCCCTTGTTGGATGCAGTTGAACAAGCGATCATTAGAGAAAAAGCTGCTGGCCATAGACTCAAGCTGTGTATTGGCTCAGATTCACAGGTGAAAGGCAATGTGACCGAGTTTGCCTCTGTTATTGTGTTTTTAAGAGAGAAAAAAGGTGGGTTCATGTTTATTCATAACGAGAAATCTACCAAGACCATGTCACTCAAAGAGCGAATGATTCTCGAAGTATCGTTATCAGTAGATGTGGCGTATGCTCTGTGTGACCTCCTCGATAAGCATCATGTGGAACTCGAGGTGCACGCCGATATTAATACAGATCCGAGCTTCAAGTCCAATACCGCCTTGAGAGAGGCGATGGGATATATCTTAGGTATGGGATTTGTCTTCAAGGCTAAGCCAGATGCTTTCGCCAGTAGCTCTTGTGCAGACAAGATGATATAAGGAAGTTGTTTTATAATAGTTAGGCCAGGATGGTCCAACCTTTTTTGACTTTTATATTAGTTGAGTAACTTTTGCGTTTACACTATATGCCAGACATTCGGTCAAGACAAGATATTAGATATTTAGTAGAGGAGTTCTACAATAAAGCACGTAAAGATTCGCAGTTAGGATCGGTATTCGCTGCAGCTGTAGACGATGATCATTGGCCACAACATTTTGAGCGAGTAACTGACTTCTGGGAAAGTGCTCTTTTTGATGCCAATTCTTACAAAGGCAGTACCTTTGCGAAACATGCAGACTTGCCCATTGAACAAAGGCATTTTGAACGTTGGTTAGAACTGTTTGCCGCAACGATAGAAGAATCCTATCACGGCGAAGTGGCTGCAGACTGTATACGTCGAGCAAGGACCATGGGTCAATTATTTGAATCTAAGATCGCCTACCTCCGTGCTAATCCTCAAATGAAGAATATTCTCTAAGCAAGTCATCAATCTTAAGGACCTCACCAGATAATACAACTTGATTTAAGGTCTTTAAATTCATAATGTCTTGTAATGGGTCTTCATCAAGAATGAGCATATCTGCGATCATCCCTTCTTTTATTTTACCGATCTGACCATCTACGTTTAATGCTCTTGCGGCATTGACGGTTGCTGTCTTTATTACTTCTTCAGGATTTAATCCGGCCTGTTGATAACTCAGTAATTCAACAAATAAGCTAAAGCCATATGGTATGATAGGAGAGTCTGTTCCTGCGATGATTTTTACTCCCTCATGATGTGCGTCATAGATAAGCGTTGCTTGACGGTGGTACATCTCTCCATATTTTTCTTGCTGCTCTTCAACTAACGTGATAGCCCTGGTGGCACTTGCTTTGACATAGTCGCTCTCTAGGGTTGTGAACCTGGGATCTTTCAGAAGTTCTGGATGCTGGAAGAGCATATACTTATAACTGCTGTAGATACCTATAGTCGGTGTAAAAGTCATATTGGCTGCTGCCATGATTGCCGGTACATCGCTATAAGAGTGATAGGTTTCACTCATCTTAGTAGTATATCCACGCCTACTGGTCCCTAATATGTGCTCCACACCATCTATTCCCATGAGGGCGGCAGGGTATAGCTCATGCGACGTGACAGGTAGTCCGGCGTTATGAGCTAGGTCGATGACTTCTTTTTGCAAGCTATCGGGCAGTCTGACATAGGTCTTGATCAGGTCATAATCTAAGGCTACTGATCTTTGTAGTTCTCGCTTGACTTGATCGACGGAAAACTGAGCATAAGTGCCATTGTAATAGACCCTATTGCCATCAATAGGGCTGCCTGTATAAAATATCCGTGGGTGTAGAATATCGCCATTTATCTGAGCTTCTTTGCGATTCTGAGCATCATAAGGGTAGGTTGCTGGGTCTCGGGTACTGGTCACTCCCCATGAGAGCCATTGGTATCCTAATGAGGTGCCGAGGTCGCTGCCTTGATGGGCATGCATATCGATTAAGCCAGGTAGTACATATTGATCCGAAGCATCAATAAGAAACGTAGATTGAGGTCTATCCTTATGAGGGGTAATTTCTTCTATCATCTGGTTTCGGATGATGATATCATGATCGTGTAGAATCTGGTTGTCCATGGTTATGATTGTCCCTGCATGAATCACCAGCAGTTGATCATCTGGATGTGATCGATACTCCAAGTCAATGGTGATATCCTCAGTAGTAGCACTAGCTCGATCAAGTAGTTTGAGTTGAGCACCAGACATAAGCAACATAAGATTTTGATCTGCACTGATAGAAGGGGCGTCGGCCATATCAGTATATAGTTGTTGGGCCTCTCCCTTGAGATTCATATTGGCATCCATTGCAATCTCATACAATTGTCCTTTAGAAATATATAAGAGCGTATTGCCATCATCTGCGATGATAGGGGCGTCATTGGTCCGAGCGCCAAAAGAAATGTGAGCAGGAGCTGATTGTATTGAGGTTGCTCCAGTTTCGATATCAACTATGATATTTCTTGAGATCCCTTCTCTATAAAGGTTCGAGTAAGGTTGTAGGATGCTCATTAGAATGTGTCTTCCGTCGGGGTGCCAAGTGGGGGCACTGGTGCTATACGGGAAGTTCTGCCTTGGACTGGAGGTGGTGCCCATATGGTAGTCCATGAGCGATAATCGACCAGATCTTGGCCCAAAAGCCATGGTGTATGCAATAGTGGTCCCTTTCGGACTTACGGATACGCCACTCGGCATAGCACCGATATTTCCGATTTTCTTTGATTTCGATGAGGGTAAATCATATTCCCACAGAGCGGGAGTGTTGCCAATATCGCTTGCGTATATTAGCTTGGATCCATCAGGATGCCAAGTAGGCATCAACTGCATATGACTATCCTCAGTGACTCTGATGAGCTGATTAGTTGCAAGATTTTTAATCCAGACATCCGCTAATGCGATGAAACTAATCACACTGCCATCCGGCGATATCTTAGGACAGTGTATGCCCTTGATCTGCCTTGTTATTGTATCAATCAGTCGGAGTTCCTTTCTGTCATAAGAGCGATTATCAACAGGTAGTGAGATCTCAAATGGTACATCAAGAGTCTTGCCTCCTTGATGCTTTTTAATCAGACCATCGCTGGTGTAATATGTTGTGTTCGTCAGATGTTGTGCCCTGAAGGGGAATACATCTTCGTCCTGGCGAGATATCAAGCTCACTATACCAGATGATATATCCACGGATTTGAGCTGACTTTCTAACCAATTATGTTCTGTATAACTGAGTGCAGACTGATCATGATGCCATGCTGGAGCATAGAGCTTATGCTCGGATTGAAGGATAGTTCTGATCTCTTTAGTGGATAGATCTATGGTGTTTAGTTCCCAGTTATCGGGCGTCTTGCGTATAAATGCGATTTGACTTGCGTCTGGGCTGTACGCAGGTCCATAATCATTGTAATCACCAGATGTTATCGGCTCTTGCTTGCCAGTAGATTTATTAATGGTCCATATATCATAGGTTCCAGATCGATCAGTAGCATAAGCCATCTGCAGCCCATCTGGAGCGAAGTCAGGTTCTCGGTGATCGTATAATCCTGTGGTCCACTGAGTGAGGTTGTTGCCATCGCTCCCCACTGTCCAGATATGCCAGTTGCCGTCTTGATACGACTGAAAACAGACTTCTGAACCATCAGAAGAGATGTCAGGCTGTCGAGCATCCATATAGTAGCCTGTTATAGGGTCAGCTTGACTTTTATGAAGGTCCTTCTTGTATAACGCTCCTTGTAGATCCAATATCATGAACCGCTCATCTTGGGAGACAGCTACGGCCATATTGGTTCCTTCTGATACGCTTACGAATTTCCATTCCTTTTGATCTGAAGAATTAGCGCTACAAGAAGAAAGTAAGGTATAGATGACTACGATGATCGATATCCAAAGTCGCATAGTATTCAAAGATATTGTAACTGTTTTAAAATAAGGTCATAAGTCATCATGAGTAAGAATGTGTAATGAAGAGGCTCATGCGATATAGAAAACATGGAGATTAATCAATAGTTAGAGTTCAAACATCTTTGATATCGAGCATTATTGCTCCTTCTTATGCCAGTACCTCATTAAACCTGCGACACTCATGTTGCTCGGATTGGCGGCCTCATAAGCATTAGCATCAACCATCGACATGCCATGGGAAGTCAGATAGTCATTGACAAAAGCAGTAAAGTCTGGGAGCAATAATTCTGATGAGTCTCCACGATCGTGATACGGCTTGACGAATGAACTGTAGGCAGTCAAGCTTTCTCTTAGCAGTTTGATGTGAGCTTGTATAGAGGTAACCTTACCAAAGTGGGTAAGGTAGTATGTCTCAATAGTATCTAAAGATTCGATGATGTCCAGAGACTCTTGCCAGTGTTCTATATTGATATCTGGCGGTGGGCATGGAGGAATCACCGGCCCATCATTGATACAGACGCCTGCTACATCACCAGTGAATAGATCAGTTCCTATCTGCCAGGCGATATGATGCTTCGCATGTCCTGGAGTATGCCAAGCTTGAACTGTCAGTGAATCAATCTCGATGCTCTGACCATGATCTACGGTAATCAATTGATCGGCTGAGATAGGTTTGAGGGTGCCCCATAAGTAGTCCATCTTTTCCTTGTAGATCATCTTAGCCGAAGCCAGGAGTTTGGATGGGTCATGGACATGCTTGTATCCAAACGGGTGTAGATATATCTTAGCTCCATGAGCTGCAAAACACCATGCAGCTCCAGCATGATCAAGATGTATATGAGTGATAAAGACATGCTTGATATCCTCCTTTTGATACCCTATTGTGTTGATTGCTTTGACCAATGTGCTTAAAGTACTGTGAGGTCCAGTTTCTATTAGTATAGGACCAATGGATGTCTCTACTAAAAAAGCAGCTATGCCATTAGGCTGATCTAAAAACTTCAGATCTATAGTATGTATGGTTCGATTCATTAGCGTAGTCTTGGGTCTATATTTTTGTTGCGATTCTTCAGTTCAATGAATTCTTCTAAATTGGCTGGTTTGTACACGAGCTTTTTAGAGGCTGGGTGCTTATCCAAAAGGCCTTTGGGTCGGGTGGGCCTCGATGTGAAGCCTCCTCCACAGTTAGGGCATACATTTTCAAAAATGTCCTTGACACAATCAGTGCAGAATGTGCATTCAAACGTGCAAATCATTGCTTCGGAACTATCATTTGGTAGGGACTTATTGCAATGCTCGCATGATGGCCTTAACTCTAACATAGTCGATATCAAACTTTATATAATATTATGATTTAATTGTGGATAAGCGACCTTCTAAGAGATAGGAAACTTACTTTTGAATCATCAAATTATTGACAGTAGATGCCACATATTATTGCTCCTTCTTTATTGGCAGCCGATTTTGGTCATCTGGATCGAGATATTCAGATGATCAATCATAGCCAGGCGGACTGGTTACATATTGATATTATGGATGGTT
>CAZJHC010000002.1:0-30639 GCA_964545645.1 uncultured Saprospiraceae bacterium | reverse complement strand
GATATAACTGTGTCAGCTGCCGAGGCAGAGAAGTCAACTTGGGACATCTCAACAGACGTTATTAGTCAACCAGACACTTCAAAATCTGATAATCCATTTAATGTGGTGCAACCCAATGATACTCGAGAGAGTATAGCACCAGTAGTTCCATCACATAGAAGTTCTGAGCCCTCTCATAGATATACGCCGCTAAGTATGATCGTAAGTTTTATCGGCTTGATTTTAGTGACTTTAGGAATAAATGTTGACCGGTCGAGATTCGCCAAGTTAACTAAGGCTTTTTATAATACAAATGCCCTGAAAGGGCTTCATAGAACTAGAAAAGGCTCGATTACCCTTCAAGATGTTCTATTGTATATAGCATTTTTTGTCAATGTGAGCCTTTTTGCATATTTAGTATTAAAAGATGCTCCTTCAAGTGCGAGATACAATAGTTGGGGTATGATTATTTTAGCCCTTGCCGGGATATATCTTTTGAGACATATTTTTCAGAATGTTTTGAGTTATACATTCTTGTTTGAGGATCAATCCAGGTTGCACGGATTTAGTATTATGGTTCATAACCTAATGGTAGGAATTGCTGTGCTGCCTATTCTCATCGCATTGCAATTTGGGCCAGAGAACTATCAAGTATTCATTTATATAGGTCTGATAATTATAGGATTAGGCTATATGTTAAGACAAGGAAAAGGGCTGCTCTTGAGTACATCCATAAGAGGATTCAACGTGATGTATTTTTTTATTTATCTTTGCGCCGTCGAAATAGCGCCTATTTTGATTCTACTAAAGGAATTAAGATAAAAACGCAGTGTAAAGGTTAAAATAAGTGAATGTCCGCAGAAATTAAAGCCCAGCCTTCAGAAGCTTATCAAAAAGTCAAGACGATTTTAATATCTCAACCTAAGCCAACGAGATCACCTTATTTTGAGTTGGAAAAAAAATGGGACTTACAGATTGATTGGAGGCCATTTATACATGTAGAGCCTGTTACTGAAAAAGAGTTTCGAAGAAATAGAATTCGTCCAGA
Source organism: uncultured Saprospiraceae bacterium (assembly GCA_964545645.1). Classification (GTDB taxonomy): domain Bacteria; phylum Bacteroidota; class Bacteroidia; order Chitinophagales; family Saprospiraceae; genus GYS-P2D. The sequence goes on along the minus strand of CAZJHC010000002.1, from coordinate 29,612 downwards.
CGAGTTTTCAGCAATTATCTTTACCAGCAAGAATGCTGTTGATCATTTCTTTAGTATCTGTGAGATCATAAGATGCAAAATGTCCCAGAGTACTAAGTACTTTTGTATGACCAAAGCGATTGCTGATTATCTCCAAAAATTCATCGTCTATAGGAAGAGAAAAGTGTTTATAGGCCAAAGAAGGATAACCGACTTGGAACCAGCACTTATGAAGCATAGAGAAAATGAGAGGTTCTTATTGCCCTGCTCTAATCTTGGGGCTAAGGATGTTGTAAGTTTTTTAACAGAAAAAACTTTTGATTTCAGGGATATTATGATGTATAAGACTGTGGCGAGTGATCTATCCGACTTAAGCGACGTCACTTATGATGTCTTAGTCTTCTTTAGTCCTCTTGGTATAGAGTCTCTTTATGAGAATTTTCCTGAATTCAAGCAAAATGATACACGATTAGCCATATTTGGCAATAAGACCAAGAAAGCTGTCGAAGACAGGGGCCTTAGCATTAATATAGAACCCAACAAGGATACTCCATCTATGACTATGGCAATAGAGCGATATCTTAAGGAGTCTAACAAATAATATAGTCCAATAAGCGCTTGATGTTAATGAGCAGCCATACTGATGAACTTCAAGCGATCAAGGATGTCTTAGTCAAAGAAAAACCTGGTCCCGCATCTCATATAAAGATGACGACAGGAGATACTGCACGATTCAATAAATACTACAAAGCCGCAGACGATGCCCATCAAGCAGCAGTGATGCTCTTGCTAATGAAGAAAGAAAACTCTTGGCATACCCTTTTTATGAAAAGAGCTCAACATAATAAGGATAAGCATAGTGGTCAAATAAGTTTTCCTGGAGGACGATATGAGCGTTCAGATATGACAATGCTTAATTGTGCGCTCCGAGAGACAGAGGAAGAGGTGGGCATAGTCAGAGAGGAGATAACCGTATTGGGAGAATTAACACCTTTATATGTTTTTGCTAGCAATCATTTAGTACAGACCTACGTCGGCCTGATAGATAGTTCCGTTACATTTAGACCCAATGATGAAGTTGATGAACTCATCTTGGGAGATATTGAGAGTATTTTTTCTAAAGGAATAGAATATAGAGATATTAATACCAATGGGGTGCTCCTTAAGGATATGCCATATTATAACCTACATGGGCATGTTTTGTGGGGCGCTACAGCAATGATATTTACAGAGATGATGGATTTGTGGCAGCTTAAAAATTTTTAATTATGCGTATAGGGTACATGTTACTTTGTTTTTGTTTTATTTCTTCTTCCATTGATGCTCAACAAGAGTGGAAGTTTAGAAAAGAGGTAGAAGGTATTAAAGCTTATACTATGAAACACGACTGGTCGAAGTTTGATGAGTATCGAGTTGAAGCGGAAATAGAGGGCTCGTTAAGTGCTTTGCTAGCTGTATTTAGAGATTATGAGGTCTATCCCAAGTTGTTCGATGGATTTGAAAAGATTATCAATCATGTAGATGAGCCTGATCGTTACATCAATTATATTACTGTCAAAACGCCGTTCCCCGCCAAAGATAGGGATGGAGTATATCTCAATGAGATGGATTATGATGCAGATAAAAAAATGTTACGCATCGAGGTGAGCTGTACGGAGCAGTTTTATAACCCTTCACGCAAGTACATACAAATAAAAAACTGTCAGGGATTTTGGGAGATAAAAGAAAATGGAAACGGCACCCTTGAAGTAGTTAATCAGTTTGTGATGGACCCAGGGGGCAACGTCCCAGCATTTATTATTAATATGCAGACAGTTAAGAACCCTATTAAGACCATTCTATCTCTGCGTGAGCTTATTTTGTTGCCAGAGTATCAAAACCAACAATTCGAAATATTAATGCAGCCATGATAAAATTATTCCTTTCTCTGATGTTAATTGTTTCATTTTCCTGCCAAAACACAACTATCAATGCTCCCGAAAAACCGGAGGTAAGTCCTGGACAGCAGGACGTTACAGCACTCCCTCTTAGTTCTATTAATCTGCCCGAGGGCTATATGATAGACATCTATGCTGATGACGTCGAGAATGCTCGATCAATGTCCCTATCTCCGTCAGGACACCTATATGTAGGAACACGGTCCAAGGGTAGTGTATATGCCCTCAAAGACACTGATGGAGATCATAAGGTGGATAAGAAGTATACGCTCTTGACAGATGGCAACATGCCTAACGGAGTCGTCTTTAGGGACGGTGATCTTTATGTAGCAGAAGTAGATCGCATCTTAAAATTTGAAAACATAGAAGAAAATCTGGCCAATCCAGGAGAACCAGTTGTTATCTATGATGGATATCCTACAGAGAAGCATCATGGATGGAAGTTTATAGATTTTGGTCCAGATGGCAAGCTATATGTACCGGTTGGTGCACCATGTAATATTTGCGATTCCGAGGATGAAGTATTTGCTTCGATTACAAGAATAAATCCTGACGGATCAGACATGGAAGTAGTGCAATCTGGAGTAAGAAATACTGTTGGCTTCACTTGGCACCCTGATACTCAGGAGCTTTGGTTTACGGACAATGGTAGAGATATGCTCGGAGATGATATCCCATCATGCGAACTAAATAGAGCCACAGAGGATGGAATGCATTTCGGTTATCCCTACTGCCATCAAGGAGATTTGCCCGATCCTGACTTAGGCAGCAAAGGCCCTTGTGAAGATTATATTGCCCCAGCCCAGAACCTCGGCCCTCATGTAGCACCATTAGGAATAGAGTTCACACACAATTCTCAGTTAGAAGCAGACTATCACAACACAGCGATTATAGCGGAGCACGGCTCATGGAATAGGTCTAAGAAAATAGGTTATAGATTAACTATGGTCCAGTTAGATGAGAATTTTAATTCGGTAGGTTATGACGTCTTTGCCAGTGGTTGGCTTGATGTAGAATCTGACGAAGTCTGGGGGCGCCCTGTGGATGTAGAGTGGTTGCCAGATGGATCACTATTAGTATCTGATGACTTTGCTGATGTTATCTACAGGATCAGCAAGAAAGGGTGATCATTCCGAAGAATCCTACATTAATTATAAGGGAAGCAACAAAACCATAGAGAAAGGACTGTGATTGACATACTATGTTGATAACATTAAATTAAAAGTAGTCTAAATAGAAACGAGATGACTGTTGTCTATTCGGCAGACTGCCATAATCTGCAAAGCTTAGTATCTTTGCATCGATTTTTGAAAGTCATAGCTCTGTAATGGATATAAATCATAAGTTCTTAGACAAATTAAAGCTCACAGCAACGTTCGGATTATTTACAAGTGCGCTTAGTGCACAATCCGAAGGTGGGAATTCAGACGTATATGTCATCGGCATTCTTATTGTGGTCGGTGCCTTGATTCTGGTAAGCACCTTATTAACCTTGAGCCAAAATTTCATATCGATAGAAGCAGCCAAAAATGGAGTCGATCTCGACAATGATGGTCAATCATGGTCCATAAATAAACTGTGGAAAGAACAACTGCCTTTATATACAGGGGGTGCTAAAGTGACCGAGCTTACTGCTGGCCACGATATCCTACTCAAAGGAGCTCCAGCAGGAATATCTGAAAAAAGCGTTCGGCGCTTTGCCTTAAAGCCTCAAGACTTTAGAAGCTTATCACCAATACCAAAGGTTCTCGTAGCTGTCGGGGACGTGGTAAAGGCTGGTGATGTCATATTTTATGACAAAAAAAATCCTGCAATAAAGTTTGTGGCTCCAGTAAGTGGAGAAGTGATTGAGATCAACAGAGGAGCCAAAAGAGCTATTTCGGAGATAGTGATATTGGCCGATAGTGATATAAAATATGCTCAACTTGATCCTCCAAGTATCAATGAAGGAACACGAGAAGAAATCGTGAACTTCTTATTGGAGTCAGGAGGTTGGACATTGTTCAACCAAAGACCATACGATATACTTCCTGCTCACGATGCAGTTCCTGCCAATATATTCATCAGCACCTTTGATACCGCACCTCTTGCACCGGATAGCTCGATAGTAGTAGAAGGAAAAGGCGAGTTGTTTCAGAAGGGTTTAGATACGCTCAATAAGTTGACAAGTGGCCAAGTATTTCTTGGACTCAGTGCGAATGGCGAAGGAGCGCCAAGCGATGTATTTACAAGTGCTGATAATGTGGTCAAGAGGTGGTTTAAGGGCAAGCACCCTAGTGGCAATGTTGGGGTGCAGATACACCATTCTGCTCCGATAGTTGCCGGCACTACAGTATGGACATTAGGAGTTCAGGAGGTGTTAACCTTGGGTGAGCTTATGTATAAAGGCATATTTAATGCGAGTAGGGTTATCAGTATTGGAGGCGCTAATGTTACTCATCCAACGCATATCAGAACGCACCTTGGTGCTAGCATAAAAGAATTATTGGACAACAATATCTCTGGAGAAAAGAATAGAATTATAGATGGCGATGTCCTAAGTGGAGTCGTCACCAGTGAGGATGGTTATATGAGCTATAGAAGTGATCAGCTTTCTGTTATTGAGGAAGGCGATTATTATGAGATTTTTGGATGGCTCTTACCACTCAAGCCTCGGCCTACGATTTCTAAGACTTTCCCTAATTTCTTGTTTCCTAATATGGAATTTGATGGAGATACCAATACTCATGGAGAGCAAAGAGCATTTGTCATGAGCGGGCAGTACGAGCAAGTATTGCCGATGGATATATATCCTCAACATCTTATGAAGGCGATCATGACAGGAGATTTTGAGCAAATGGAAGGGCTCGGCCTATATGAGTTGTCAGAGGAAGATGTTGCCTTGTGTGAGTTTGTCTGTACCTCTAAGATGCCATTGCAGAGCATATTAAGAGATGGACTAGAAATGATGAGAGAGCAAGGTTAAGTAAATTGAATAATTGAACAGAAAATAAGTAAGACCTCAATATGGGTTTAATCGATTTCTTTAAAAATATAGAACCAGATAAAAAGAAAAGTCCGTTAATGCATACCGCATTTGACGCCTTTTTCACTTTTTTAGCGACACCTAATACTGTGACCAAAGGTGGTGTACATATGAGAGACGGCATGGATCTCAAGCGTACCATGGTGCATGTGGTGCTGGCGATGCAGCTATGTTATCTCTTTGGAACCTATAATGTGGGACATCAGCATTTTACAGCGATGGGTGAATATTTGGGATTTATGGAGGGTTTTCATCTGAAGCTCGCCCATGGATTGATTAAGCTTTTGCCCATATTCGTGGTAACTCATGTTATTGGATTAGGCATTGAATTTTGGTATGCTGCCAAGAAAGGCCATGCCGTTGAAGAAGGATTTCTAGTGTCTGGGGCCTTGATACCGCTTATTATGCCGCCAGATTTACCTATATGGATATTGGTGTTATCAGTAGCATTTGCCGTGATTCTGGTTAAAGAAGCATTTGGTGGTACAGGGATGAATATATGGAATGTCGCTTTGATGGCTCGATTGTTTGTATTCTTCGCTTATCCGACGACCATTTCGGGTGATGATGTTTGGGTATCAGGATTTGAGCATGTCCGAGTAGGATATGCTGCAGATTATGGATGGGCCCATAGTTTATTCAACGGTTTATTTGGATGGATGGATCTTGACAAATTTACTGGAGGCCAGGTGGTGGATGGATTTACAGGGGCGACTCCGCTGGCCTTGGCTTATCAAGGAGGTTGGGAAGCGGTCACTGAGGTATATTCGGTATCGCAGATGTGGTGGGGCACGATACCTGGATCAATTGGCGAGACCTCTAAACCGTTTATTCTTTTCGGAGCTATCTTTTTGATAGTTACAGGTATTGCTAGCTGGCGTATTATGTTGAGTATGGTAGTAGGTGCTGCTCTCATGGCTATGATCCTTAATGGCTGGGATGCTACACCATTCATGACAGTACCATGGTACTATCAGTTTTATATGGGTAGTTTCTTCTTTGCCATGGCTTTTATGGCGACAGACCCTGTAACGGCCGCATCGACCAATGGAGGCAAGATTGCCTATGGATTCTTGATTGGGTTTATTGGGATGATCGTAAGAGTCTTAAATCCAGCATATCCTGAAGGATGGATGTTGGCCATCATATTCATGAACACATTCGCTCCACTATTAGATAGAATGGTCTTAAACCCACATATTGCTAAACGAAAAAAATTAGCTCATGCGAAGTAGTACATACGTTATAGGTTTTGTAACAGCCATGACTGTTGTCGTAGCACTTGTATTATCCTTGATGGCAACTGGTCTCAAGCCCATACATGATAAGAATGAGGCAATCTTCAATAAAAAGGCTGTATTGGCAGCAATAGAATCGGAGTTGGGAGAAAATGTGAAAGCTGATAAACTACCTGATGAAGAAGTATTAACAATCTTTGAAGATAAGATAACACAGCAAGTCATTGATTATACAGGGAAAGAAGTGAGCGTTGAGGAAGTAGAAGCCAGAGGCTATAAAGGAGGGCAAGCCGAGCATGTTGACATGAAGAAAGAAAAAAAGAAAGATGCCGAGGAAAGAATATTTCCTGTCTATACCTATAAGAGTAATGGAGAGACCATATACATAGTCTCTATAAGAGGTAATGGTCTTTGGGATGAGATCTGGGGCAACATTGCATTAAAGGATGATTTTGCTACCGTAGTAGGAGCATCATTTGATCATCAAGGAGAGACTCCTGGCTTGGGAGCTGAGATTAAAGATAACCCATCTTTTAAGAGACAGTTCCAGGGTAAGAATCTTTATGATGAAGATGGCAATTTTACCTCTGTAGTTGTTAGAAAAGGAGGAGCGAGAAATCCACGATATGAGGTAGATGGTATCTCTGGAGCCACTGTTACTGCAGATGGCGTGACGGATATGCTATATGAAGGAATCCAGTACTATCAACCATTTTTTAACGCTCAGAAAAAATCATAAGAATGGCAGAAACAACAGTTGAAAAGAAGGAGCCATTATTTGCCTTTGGTAAGAAGGAACGCAAGTTGCTTACAGATCCATTAAATGATAACAACCCAATAACGGTTCAAGTATTAGGAATCTGTAGTGCTTTAGCGGTAACTACCTTGTTGTTCCCTTCAATCATCATGGCGATCGCCGTGGTATTCGTATGTGCGTTTTCTAATCTGTTTACTTCACTACTCAGGAAGTCAATACCAAAGCAGGTAAGGATGATCGTACAGCTCGTAATCATTGCTACTTTGGTGACCGTTGTAGAGCTATCTTTAAAGGCATTGGATTATCCTACATACAAGCAGCTTTCAGTTTTTATTGGATTGATTATTACTAACTGTATAGTCATGGGTCGATTAGAGGCATTCGCTATGGCAAATAGCCCTTGGAAAGCACTTCTTGATGGAGTGGGTAATGGATTTGGCTATGGAGTTATATTGATTGCAGTGGCTTTTTTAAGAGAGTTATTCGGCAAAGGTTCTTTGTTAGCAGGAACTCCGCTTGAATGGAAAATCATAGGCCCTACTAATGAATATATGATCAATACACTGGCGGATGGCTCATGGTTTGGTTGGTACCAAAATAATAACTTAATGGTTTTGCCGGCAGCTGCTATGTTCATTATAGCTATTATGATCTGGGTGCATAGATCATGGAATCCTAAATTAGTTGACATCTCATAAATAGACATAGAATGGAATTAGTAAACGTATTTATCAAAGCGGCATTCATAGAAAATCTTATTCTGTCTTATTTCTTGGGGATGTGTTCATTCTTGGCAGTGTCCAAGACACTTAAGACGGCTTTTGGATTAGGATTGGCGGTGATCTTCGTATTAGTAGTAACGATGCCAATCAATTGGTTGATTAGTACTTATCTATTAGATGAAGGTGGTTTGTTAGGCATGGACCTGACATTCTTGAGATTCATACTTTTCATTGCTGTAATTGCATCAATGGTTCAATTGGTAGAGATGGTCATAGAGAAGTATTCTCCGGCATTATATAATTCCTTAGGAATTTTCTTGCCATTAATCACGGTCAACTGTGCCATCCTTGGAGGATCATTATTTATGGTGTCGAGGGAGTATACCTTTGCGGAGTCTATTGCTTTTGGTGCAGGAGGTGGATTTGGATGGTTCTTGGCCATCGTGGCGCTTGCGGCTATCCGTGAGAAAATAAAGTATAGCAATGTACCTGCACCACTTAGAGGATTGGGTATGGCCTTCTTACTTACTGGATTGATGGGTATGGCTTTTTTGAGTTTGTTAGGTATCGATCCAGCATCATTTTAATTGATAGATTCTAATTATTAGATATAAAATATAACAGATGATTTTTTCAGTATTAAGTGCCATTGTAATCTTTACAGCAGTAATACTCGGACTATCGTTCATGCTTATGTATGCTAACAAGAAGTTAGTACCTCAGGGCGATGTCAATATCATAGTCAATGGTGATACAGACAATCCATTGAAGGCTAAGCCTGGCAGTTCGCTATTGACGGTATTATCTGATAAGAATGTGTTTCTACCATCCGCTTGTGGCGGAGGTGGTACATGTGCGATGTGTGAATGTCATGTAGATGCTGGTGGTGGAGAAGTACTCCCTACAGAAATGAATCACCTAACTCGCAAGGAAGCTGCTGAGAATAAAAGATTGGCTTGCCAAGTCAAGGTTCGAGAGGATATGGAGATTAGAGTGCCAGAGGAAGTATTTGGCATCAAGAAATGGGAGTGTGAAGTCATCTCTAACTACAATGTAGCCACATTTATCAAAGAGTTTATTGTAAGGCTGCCAGAAGGAGAGACCTTGGATTTCGAAGCAGGTGGATATATTCAGGTTGATGTGCCTGAGTGTGAAGTAGACTATAGTAAGGATATAGATATAACTGCTCATCCTCAGTATCATGATTCTCCTGATAAGTTTCAAAAAGATTGGGACCAGTTTAAGTTATGGGATCTTAAGATGAAGAATGAAGAGCCTGTATTTAGAGCTTACTCTATGTCTAATCACCCTGCAGAAGGAAATATAGTCTCATTGACGATACGTATCGCAACACCTCCATTTGACAGAGTGAAAGGGGGCTGGATGGATGTTAATCCTGGTATTTGTTCGTCATATGTGTTTAGCAAGAAGCCTGGAGACAAAGTGACTATATCGGGACCTTATGGAGAGTTCTTTATTAAAGAGACTCAGTCTGAGATGCTTTATATAGGTGGTGGTGCGGGTATGGCACCTATGAGATCCCACTTATATCACCTATTCCACACATTGAAAACTGGCCGTAAAGTCACTTTCTTTTATGGTGGTAGAACAAAACAGGAACTATTCTATATAGAAGAGTTTAGACATATCGAAAAGCAGTTTCCAAATTTTAGGTTTGCTGTTGCATTGGATAATCCTCTTCCTGAAGATAACTGGGTTCTTAAGAAGGATCTTGATGATCCAGAGGGTGATGGATTCAAAGGTTATGTGCATCAGGTAGTAATTGATGAGTTCCTTAGTAAGCATGCTGAGCCAGAAGAATTAGAATTATACTTCTGTGGTCCTCCGATCATGAATCAGTGTGTTTTGACTATGGCAGATGACTGGGGCATACCTGAAGAAAATGTAGCCTTTGATGACTTTGGAGGATAGGATATAGTATTTGTGTTAATAATCTAAAAGCCAATTGTAGTATACTACAATTGGCTTTTTTTAATTTTAGTCACAATCAAATCTCATAATTCATGTCCTACCATACTTCAAGCATAAGCAACAAAGATGAACAAGACTTATTTGTTCATCATTGGTCTATTGATAATCCAAAAGCCCAATTAGTCATAGCTCATGGTTATGCCGAACATGGCTATCGATATAGTCATGTGGCCGAAGCTATGATACAACAACATGTGGAAGTGGTCTGCTACGATCATAGAGGGCACGGAAAGTCAGGTGGATTACAAGCTTATGTCAACAGATTTGAAGACTTTACGGCAGATCTTAATCTTATATTATCTAAGAGCAGAAAAGTTAATCTTCCACAGTTCTTATTTGGACATAGCATGGGTGGTTTGATAGCTGTCAACTATTGTGTGACTAATGCTGAGAGTAAAAAACTTGCAGGCCTGATTACTTCGGGAGCGGCTGTCAAAATAGATAAAGACCTATCTCCAATACTGCAGATGTTTGCTCCTTTTTTAAGTATGATTTTACCAAAACTTAAGACCGAGCCACTGGACAAAACTACTCTTACAAGGTCAGAAGAAGTACTTGATGCCTATATGAAAGATCCATTGGTGTATACTGGAGGCACGAGAGCTAGACTTGGGGCAGAGCTATTGGCTGCAATGAAAAAAACTGAAGCCAGATTTGCTAGTTTGGAGTTGCCTTATCTAGGCATGCATGGTACTGGAGAAAAAATAGCTGATCCTGACGGAACAAAAGACCTGCACGAAAAAGCGAAAAGTGCGGATAAAACCCTTAAACTCTATGAAGGCCTCTATCATGAACTCGTGAATGAGCCAGAAAAAGAACAGGTGATAGCAGATATGATTGATTGGATTACTAAAAGGATATGAATATAGAGAGTGAGTTGGTACAGTTTAAAGTGAAGATTACCTATGACGTGCAATGGGGTGATATGGATGCGGCTAATCATGTAAATAATATCAACTATTTGAGGTGGTGCGAAACAGCTAGGATCGCTTATTTTGCTGAGATGAATATGGATCTCTCTTTCAGTGAAGGTGTGGGCCCTATATTAGGATGGCAAGACTGTAAGTACATCTTTCCATTGACATTTCCAGATCAAGCCTTAATCGCTTGTAGGGTAGAGTCTGTATCTGAAGATCGGTTCACCATGGAATGTAGGGTATACAGCATTAAGCATGATAGATTATGTGCTATTTCCAATCAGGTGATAATCCCATATGACTATGAAGGATTGACCAAGGCCGCTATCCCATCATCATGGATAGAGTCTATCAATAAGATTGAAGGAAAGACTATTTAAGCTACTGTCAGTCGTTTGTACTCGTCAAGAGATAGAGAAGGAACTATAATAAACTCATAGATCCCCACCAAAACAAAAGAATAGAAAACATTACCGAGTATTGTATTTCTGAAAAAAGGAAGCCCCGCCTCATAGCTTGCTACTAAACCTGTTAAGGTTTTTGGATAAAGGTTGCCAGTCAACCAGACTCCAAAATTGGTGATTAGATAAAAAACAACGCCAGCTATAATTCCGGTTAAGAGTAGCTTCCCCCAACTGGGTTTAAGCAACATTTTATATGCAATAACTCCTGCTACTATAAATGAGGCATATACCCAAAAGTCTCCAAAAACCTTAAACCCATCATAGTATTGCGAATAAAATACATTATTAAGAATGATATCGCTAAACCACAATATGGCCAATGGAATGATCCACTTTTTTAATCCTTTAAAATAACATGCTCCAAAAATGGCCACAGCACCAATGGCACTGAAATTTGGTAATATGGACTCTCCATCAATTAAGAAAATAAATCTCGTACTAATACCGAGAATTACGAGGAGTACGACAGCAAGGATGTGAATAATAGACTTAGGCATAGAAGTTCTTTACGCTGCAAATATCACTAAAATAGAAGGGTCATTCCTAATAAAAATGATGATAAGTACCTTATTCCCAATAAATAGGCTCCTGGCATTGGCATACTGTATTTAAAGTGTCCAAGTACTTCTTATCTACCGCATTTCTCTTGATCTTAAGAGTAGGTGTCAGAAGATCGTTTTCAACGCCCCAGGGTTCTTTAGCTATCATCACATGTGATATACGCTTGTATCCTGGGAGATCAGTGTTGGCAGTATTGAGCGTACTTCGTAGAGATTCTTCCAAATCATTCTTGGATTTGCCTTTACCTATGTCAGATGGAACTACAATAGCAATAGGTTGAGGTAAGCCTAAACCACATACACATATTTGCTCAATATCTTTATTGTTGGCAAACTTGAACTCCAATGGACCAGGGACGACATACTGACCTTTTGCTGTTTTAAAAGTGTCCTTGACTCGACCAGTGAGGTATACATAACCCTCTTCATCCACTTTGCCCTGATCTCCGGTGTAAAGCCACCCATCCTTTAGCACCTCTTCGGTTTTTTCAGGATTTTTGTAATATCCAAGCATATTCCACATTGACCGAACCTGAATCTCTCCTGTATCGGGATCAACTCTGACATCATTTTCAGGATAAAACTTACCTATCGAGCCGGGCTTATCTGCATTACCATCCAAAAATGTCGCTACGCCTAAATTCTCTGTCATACCGTACCCTTCACTGATGGGCATACCAAGTTTTTTCCACCAGATTTTATCCTGCTTAGACATTGGTGCTGCTCCGACGAGCATCACTTTAGCTGATGCCAAGCCTAATCCTTTGCGGACTTTTTTCTTGATCATACCACTGACCAAAGGAATTTTCAGGAGTCGATCGAGTTTTTTCTGTGGAAGTGATGATAAGACACCAAGTTGAAACTTAGTATATATCCTTGGGACTCCAAACAGCATCGTTGGTTGGGTGTCATTTAGATTTTTGGCAAATGTGTCTAGACTTTCTGGGAATGAAATAGATCCGCCATAAGTCAATCCTTGAGCCTCAACGGCCATTCTCTCTGCGATATGATTAAGAGGCAAGTAGGAGAAAAACCTATTATTGCCGTCTTCATCCATTTTGAGATTATTGAAATCCCCAGTGTGCATGCCAGCATTCTTTAGGGTACGATGTGAGTGCATCACTCCTTTGGGGGTGCCGGTGGTTCCCGAAGTAAAAACAATAGTCCACAAATCATCATCATCGGGAATATAGTTGGATTGTTGGGGTTCGTGCTGTCTCATGATATCATTCCAATCTTCGCCACGATCGATTTCTGATACACCTTTATATTGAGGAAATTTAATAACGTGAATATCTGCCGAAACTCCATTTTTCATGCCATCCCAGTCCTCGAGCTTACCAACAAATAGGGCAGTCACGTCACCAATGGTTAGAACCTCCTTAAGCGTATCTTCTTTTAATGTTGCATAAAGTGGAACGGAAACGTGTCCCGACATCATAATGGCCAGATCGGCGATAATCCATTCTCTACAATTCTTTGATATAATACCAATGTTACTATGCTTAGGCAAATTGAGGGAATGCAGATATGAAGTCATACGTCGTATCTTATCGCCAACTTCTTTGTAAGTATATTCTTCCCAACGATCACCAAACGGTTGTCTTAAAAATACCTTATTGGGCTTAGTAGACTCTAAGTCGTAGAATAACTCTATTAAAGTTTTGTCTTTAAATGCCATGTGATTAATTATTCGTCAATTTAACTAATTATATATCGACTCTACAATATTATATTGAGTCTCGAGACACAAACGAAAATAATAATTGCAAACTTATCATTCAGAAGATTATTAGATGGGACTAAGCGAATATAAAGATCTAAAACATATACCAGGCTCTCGAGGAAACCTGATCACAGGGCATTTTATATCATTTATTACAAATGCCTCGGGACTATGGGGTCGATTAAAGAAAGAATATGGCGATGTGTTCTATTACCGAATACTCCATCGGAATCAAGTAGGCTTGGGAGGAACTGAAACGAACAAGAGAATATTAGTAACCGAGGCCAAGTACACCGAGAATAAAGAAGCTTGGGAAACATCATTATCTGATTTGTTTCCTAATAGCTTGATGCTGATGGATGGTGCCGAACACAAGTATCATAGGAGTATCATGCTTGATGCATTTAAGAAAGAGCCTATGCAAGGGTATCTGTCTATAATGCCCGAGATTATAGGTAAGGAGATAGGAACTCTAAAGACCTCTAATCAGCACGAGATGTTTCCATTTTTCAAGAACCTGACCTTAAGATTGGCCACTCAAGTGTTTTTTGGTCTCGGGGACCAAGAAGATCTTAGGACGATAAATAAAGCTATAACGGATATCGTCATGGCCGCCGCTTCAGTCCCTATTAATATTCCTTTCAGTTCGTATAGACGAGGAATAAAGGGAAGAGAATACTTGAAAAAATACTTTGGACAACTAGTGACAGTTCGAAGAGCCAATCCTGGTGATGACTTATTCAGCAAGTTTTGTATTGCTAAGAATGAAGATGGACAATCATATACGGATGAAGAGATCGTGGATCATTTGATATTCGTTTTGATGGCGTCTCATGATACAACGGCGATCACCTTGACATGGATGAGTTATTTTTTGGCCAAACATCCAGAGTGGCAAGAGATGGCAAGAGAGGAGATAAAGAATGTCAGTGTTGGAGAATTGGAGGTGTCTGATTTTAGGTCTTTTGAGACTTTGAGTCATATCCTCAAAGAAACTTTGAGGATTCATCCACCTCTGACCATGGTAGTCAGGAAACTGTTAAAAGATATGGATATTGAAGGCCAGAGCATACCTCAAAACGCTCTAGTCGCCTGCATATTTGAGTTAACACATAATGATCACCGGATATGGAAGGATCCCGAAGTTTTTGATCCGCAAAGATTTAACCGAGAGCGAAAAGAACATATGAAGTGCCCTTTTGCGTATGCACCTTTTGGAGCGGGTCCTCATCATTGCATTGGTTATTCATTCGCAGAGATCCAGATCAAATTGGTTATGATACAACTGCTACAGAATTATAGATTGTCTTGTGATGACAGTTATATAGCCACCATCCAAGATGTTCCTCTCAAGCAACCCAAAGACGATTTACCTTTAAATATTTCTAAAATAATTTGAGGGCACACCAAAAGAGTTAATCTTATAGTTAGTGTAAGAAAACACTTCAGCATAGAGCATATCTACCATTTAGTCAATTTTAAAATTTTGATAATATGCGCATTGATCTGCTTTTCTTGATACTAATTGTTTTTTCTTGTTCAGAGCCAGTGACTGATCTAGTCAGTGATGAGCAAGGAGTAGCCTCAGATAATCTATATGTAGGCATAGAGGAACGACTTATTCCACATTTTCAGAGTTTTGAGGCTGCGGCCCTAGAAAGAGGATTAGAAGTAGATCTTAGCATATCAGGGATTACTGCAAATATTGAATCTATAGATGAGGATAATATTGCTGGTCAATGTAGTTATGGGCGTCATAGATTAAGTCCTAAAGAAATTATTATTGATGAGAGCTTTTGGAATCAAGCGTCTCAATTGTATAGAGAGTACATCGTCTTTCATGAATTGGGGCATTGTTATCTATTGAGAGGTCATAATGACAACTGCACAGAGGGAGGCATATGGGAAAGTCTTATGCGGAGTGGTACAGTAGATGGATGTAGAGATTTATACAACAATAGAACTCGGAACAATTATTTAGACGAGCTTTTTATTGAGAGTGTATTGTAATGGTAGTCCATAAAAAAAGCCCAATTCGAATGAAACGAATCGGGCTTTTTATTGATATATAGAAGGGTTTGAATTTTTGTCATTTTGGAGACTCTAACCAGGCTTACACGAATAGTCTGATATAATTGGATTGCTTTAACTATATTAAAGTGGGTTAATTACCTTAATTTTAACAGAACTAAAGCATCGTAATTTGTACTATTCCAAAAAATACCTGAGTGTATTAGCACTCTTGATTATCTCGTATACGTCTTATTCTCAAAATAATCCGTCACCGTTTATTGGAACCAATTATACTCGAGGAGATGAATTGCTCATTCTTAGGTTAGCGGTAGCATGTCCTGGCGAGTTCACCCAACAAGTTGGAGGAATCACTGAGGCAAGCAGATTTGTTGACTCTATGGTGGCACTTGTCAACATAATGTATGGAAGAGAATTTAGCGTTCGATTTGAACTTATTTCTAACAATGATTTACTAATATCCGCTGACCCATCCACGGATCCTTGGCCTGATAAGGCTCCTGGTGGAGGCTGTAATGGTACAGACAATTGGGAAGGCGGTGTCCAAAAGAGCATTATAGACGGTATCGTCGGAGCGGCCAATTATGATATTAGCCATATATTCTATTCAGATGCCCTAGCTGGTGGATGTGCAGGCTCGTATGACTTTGGTGCGTCATCGCCAAGTTTTAACGTCATCCGCCATGAAATGGGACATCAATTCCAACAAAGTCACACTATAAACAATGGAGGTGGAAATAATTATGAACCAGAGAATGCAGGCCGATCTATGATGGGTGGAAACTCAGACGCCGTTGCTCATTCTCTTTCATTTCATCAGTTGGTTAATCATCTCCTATTTGTTGAAAATGGAGTTGGAACTACGATTAATACGGGGAATAGTATTCCTACAGCTGATGCAGGTCCCGATAGAACAATACCTATAGGAACAGCTTTTACGTTAACTGGTATGTCAACTGATTCTGACCAAGGTGATTTGATCACTTATGCTTGGGATCAATTAGATTGAGCTGCTCAACATTCTCTTCCTCCCCCTGATGATCGCCAAGGGGCAATATTTTCGAGATTACAATCGACCAGCCAAAATTTCCGAACCTATCCTCGACCTAGCTCTCTTGTACAAAACATTTACAGTAATGATATGGAACATTTACCGACACAACCTCGTGATTTAAATTTCAGAATGACAGTAAATGATAATCATCAGTATAACTATAATGGGACTTTGGTTAATAATAGTGGTGTCAACTCTGACGATATTAAAATTACAGTAGTAGACAATGGTGGTCCCTTTTTTGTGACAAGTCAGGCCACGAGTGTCACATACAATGGAGGCTCTAGCCAAATAGTCAGTTGGAATGTAAATGGCACTAATTTAACACCTATTTCAACTGCTAATGTGAGGATAAGTCTTTCGACAGATGGAGGATTTACCTTTCCCATCGAATTGTTGGCAAGTACTAGTAATAATGGATCAGCAACTGTAGTTATTCCTAATATTCAAACTGATCAAGCAAGGATAAAAGTAGAAGCCATCGATAATATTTATTTTGATATTTCAAATACTGATTTCACAATAAATCAAAATCAAAGTGTTCCAGGTATTGCTGTTACACAAACCGGAGGTAATACACTAGTGAGTGAAACTGGCCAATCCGATACCTATGAGATCTCTTTACTAAGTACGCCAACTGGTAATGTATCAGTTTTAATAGAAGCGGATGATCAGACTGAAGTTAGTTTAGATGGAGTGACATACAGTAAAGAGTTAGTAATCCAGTTAAATAATACCTCTCATCAAGTAATTACAGTGCGAGGGCAGTATGATATTATAGTTGAAGCAGGGCACTTCGGAACCATTATTCAAAAAGTTGTAGCAACAAACGATCCAACGAATTATCCTATCAGCCTGTATGGAACGCCCATAACTGCTCAAGTTGCTGATGCTCAAATTCCACCAGTCATAGGAATTGATTTTGATACTGATGATACTGATATTCCACTTAATTGGATTCAATTTGATAGAATTGATGGGCAAATGGCAAATAATATTTCATTAGATGATGGAACACCCACTTTAGTCGATGTCAGTATGACCGCTGATAACTGTGGTATTGGAGGATGCTCTTTTGGGTTTAGTCATAATTCAGGAATTAATAGCCCACAACATATTCAACCTTTAGATGTAAATTTAAATGGCGTTTCTGTTTCAAGAGGAAACGTTAGCATAACATGGAGTGATCTAAAACCAACATCACGATATCGTGTTTTTGTATTTGCCAGTAATGTTGTAAACGCTCCAACGCAACAGACGATATCCATAGTTGGTAATGGAGTTAATGATCCTGCCCCATTTGTTCAAAATGTAACAGGGAGTACTGAGATCAATGATCAAACTAGTACTAATTCGCCACTTATAAACTTTGGAAAGATTGTAACCCCGGATGCATCTGGAACAATAGTTATCAACGTAGTATCTGATGGTGAGATTTGGATATCTGGCTTGGCTTTGCAAGAAGTTTTGGGGAATCCAAACTGCGAGACAGGGAATTTAACGCTTATGGGAATAACAAATTCCAGTAAGACTTATACAACTAATGGAACGATCTTTTCAACACAACACATACAAGGCTTGGAGACTAGTCTGTATTATAATGCTGAAACAGCAATTCAGTTGAATCAAAATTTTGAGATTGATTTAGGATCTAAATTGCAAGTTCAGAATGTTGGATGTGAAGAGTAAGGTTTAAGGAAAGTTAGAATAAATCAATATCGATTCGTCTGGATTTGAACTCATATTGAAAAAAAAGCCCAATTCGAATGAAACGAATCGGGCTTTTTATTGATATATAGAAGGGTTTATAACTTAGTCATTTTGGAGACTCTAACCTGGTCTCCGTAGATTATCTCATAGATGAATATTCCTTTATCTGAGAGATCATCATAGTCGATGGTAAGCGTATTCTTACCAGCTTTATAAAATTGCTTATCCGAAAACACTTTGTTCATAGCTGCACTATACATGTTAATCTCTACAATACCATCTGTCGGGATATCAAATTGAATGTCCGTCGTGCTGGCCCAAGGATTGGGAGCATTCTGATATATGGCAAAATCTTGGACGATGAACTCTTTGGTGTCATGGTCTAATGTCAAGGCCGTTATTTGGTCAGATAGGTACGCTTGTGAAGGTCTATGATTGTTGATAAATGAAAAGGTAGCAGGAGCATCAAATACCTTTTCAAAAGTAGCACGGAAAATAACATCTCCCTGCTTTACTTCTTTGGTGATGATATCATTCCAACTTAGAGGAATAATGCCATCTTCTATATCGGAGAGATTATAGTTATCAGCACGTAACTTTATATCATTGGAGCCTACCTTCATAAGTTTCAGTAGTTCAGGATCAAAGCTTAAATTAGCCTGGAATCCATCCAAATATAGGTCTTGAGGTGATGTTATATTAAGCTCAATATAGTTTCCTATGGTGACTGTCTCATAAGTGAACTGGACAGACTCTTGTGACCGACTTTCTGCCTCTAAGAAACTCTGATTGACGTCTCCGACTTTAAATGCCATAAAGTTGAGTTGGTCCATTTGATTTTCTATAGTGGTTGTCATACCAAGAACTTTTCCGTTTTCCCAAGGATCATATGGATCAATGAATTCTAAGGACTCTGGGACAAAGACATAACTTGTATTATTTGGGAATTTTTCGATTTTACCCAAAATCATTTTTCTAAGATCCAGTAAGTCTACGGCATCTATAGATCCATTAGCATTTATATCACCAGCAATAATTTTATATGGGCTATCGAGGTCGACTAACCCCATCATATGTCTCTGCAATAAAATGACATCCAAGGTAGTAATGCCGAGCTCATGTTTGTCATCCTTGATCGGTAGGATGTTTATTGTAGAACCTACGGAGACACCAGGCATTTCATAGTAGCCTTCTTTATTTGTTTGTGTATTAAGAGAAGGGTTGTTTTCGGCTTTGACGGTGATCCCAGCCAGTGGTACCTCATCTATATATCTGACATAACCATTTAACCCTTCGAGAGAGACGGTTGATGCATTGACACAAAAGGTGTCTTGCTCGATGGATACTGTTGTCATACAGAGACTCGTTCGACCAAATTCGTCAGTTGCTTTGAGCACGACCATTGCTTCTTTACCATCAGTACAGTCAAATTTGATAAAGTCTGTGCTAAATGTATCTACCGTCATCTTGCGAGCGGACAAGGTCACTGTGCCACATGGATCGTAAGAACCCACATTGAAGCTCGAAACAGGCAATTTAACAGGATGTTCACTACTGTTTAAGGCGATCTCCATGGACCCTATACAGATGGCCGAAGGTCGACTGCTTTTCTCAGTGATTACTACTAGGTCTTTTGTGATGCTCTTGCCACATGGATCCTTAGCAAGGATAGTGACATTAGTAGTATCTACCCCTGAGATATAGACAGTAGAATCAGAACCCTTACCAAGAGTAATAGGTGATAATATCTTAATTTCTAAATCTTCATCTGAAGCACAGTTGTCCGATAATCCCACAATACCTAAGGAATCGATAGGGAGAATTATATCGCACTTGTCCACATCCAATTTGACAATGAGAGTATCAGTAGAAAATGAAAACTCTGGAGGAGTAGTATCTTTAAAAGTAATGGTTTGGACGCTTGTATGCTCTACTTCCTCATTGTTACAAGACCATTCATAAACAGTCCAAAACCTCTGATAAGTAACTTCACAGCCATATGGGACAGGTGGCATATCTTGATACCGAGCTCGAACTCTACACGCTTTAAAATTATTGCCATAAAAAGATGCGCCGCTTCCTGTAGGAACACCAAATATGTATTGCCCCATCAATGTGCCACTACCTGTCATAAGATCGAGAGACGGAGCGATCAAATTTCCATCTTTATCCGTAACACTGCTAAGTGTATCACAGGTAATCATTAGATCATGTGGAAACAGTATGTCGGACCTTCGTAACCTCTTTACATTTATTTGTTGACTACAAGTATCTGAATTGCCACTATTGTCAGTAGCCCTGAATATCCTCGTGGCTATAGTTGATATGCTATCCATCGGATCTATAGACATATCACAAGCAGGCTCAATATCTAAGAAGATTGTTTGCACTGTATCAAGGTCGCATTCTTGAACTATACCTCCAGCATCTTTATAAAAAAAGAAATCTACACATGATAAGGTAGTATCACTGCATGTGATGACGGGATCAATTTTATCTTGCAGATTGAGTGTGGTCCATGCTCCTGTTGCCCCTGCAGAACCAGCGGGACAACCAGAACCAGTGATGGCTATTTTGAATGTCCTCCCAATATGCTCTTGAGTTAAGGTATTGGGTAGAATAGAATCTCCCTCACTATTAAATACAACAGCGTTGTAGGTTAGTTCTGTTTTTGGATTAGAAAGAAGCATTCTTGCTAAACTAGTATCAATATCCAAGCGACAATTTTGATTGATGCTTAGATTTATCGAAATGCCAGCCATAGTAGAGTCACAAGGAGTTTGACTCTTTATATCAATAGATGCTATGAGTAATATGGTGGTCCATATTAAAATAATCGGTTTCATCGGGATAGCCTTATAAAGTCACATAATTATGGCGAATAATTCACCTGTTCCTTTACTGCTATTTTGGGAGATTGAGTGCGAACACTGGTACAAATATAATAATAAAATGTAATATGTTAACTAATTTGAGTTTTATTATAGTTTCAAAGAATTATCTCCCGGGGCTACGCTCTAAAAATTCATTATATAGGAGGGTATGTCGACTCTCTATAGGTATGTTCCATCCATTGATAAACAAGTATTTGATTTGAGTCTTCATTTCGAATGGGTCGCCACTGCTTACAAATAGGCTTGCTTTTTTTCCTACTTCTATACTACCATAGTGCTGGTCTACTCCAAACATGGTTGCTGGATTAATAGTAATTGACTTTAGGGCTTCTTCTATACCCATACCGTATGTTGCAGCAAAACCTGCATTAAAAGGTAGATTTCGCACATTTTCGGTGTCATTGGTACGAAGAGCTACTGTTACACCAGCTTGTTGCATGACGCTGGCATTTCTGTAATTGGCATCATATCGCACATAAGATCGACCCGGTATACTCAATACTGGCCCAGTGACCACAGGAATCTTCGCTGTTGCTAGTTCCTCGGCTACTCGCCACCCTTCAGCTACACCGGTGAATATGGCTTTGACACCTGTTTTGCCAACCCATTCTATTGCATTTTTTATATCCTCGTCCTTATTTACCTCGAGGAGCAAGGTCATCTCTCCTTTATATATAGGCAATAGAGCCGCATATTCAGGTTGATACTTTTTATTTGACATCTGGTTATTGGCCTTCATCGATGAGTCAATGCGGGCATAGACGTGGAGCTTGGCCCATATTTCGTCCAGTTTTTTCATCCCTTTCTCTTGAGCTTTTTTAATATCTTCTGCTGAACGCCGATCCCATCGACCTCTCTTGGCGGCAGAGGGGAAGTTTATAACCACTCCTTTAAACCCTGCCAACATCTGTTCTGGCGTATATCCATGTAAATTGATCAATGCTGCAGTTCCAGGGAACAATCCTCCTTCAGGATTGGCCAGAGCAGCTGTTACACCATTAACTCGAGTTACTGGTATCGCAACGCTATTGGGATTGACGGCCGTAAGTGCTTGCATATGAGGGATAAAGTCACCTATCTCGTTATAATCATTGGTCAGAGAGACAGCCCCTACTTCGGACAGTCCTAAGTGAGTCCCTCCATCAATAAATCCAGGATAAATGTGGTGACCACTACAATCTATAGTTTCTATTTCTGTAGCAATTAGATTTTGTCCGACCTGAGCTATAATACCATCATCAATGAGGACATCCATATTCTCCAAAGTACCATTGGTGATGGTGTGCACTGTAGCATTTTTTAGCAATGTCTTCTTATAGGTAGACTTCTCGGTTTGTTGAGCAAACGACAGGGAGAAAGCTACTCCAACTATACATATGATATGAGTAATTCTTTTCATTTCTATGTTAGATTAATCATTAATAAAAAACTGATAGACATCTTGCATACATCGATCCATCTCATGATGTTCATGTCGATGATCTATGAATGAGGAAATACTTGATTCTGGGTCAATATCGATCCTCATATCGTCGGGATCTTCAATATCAAATCGTACGATACCATCGACTAAAGTTTTTTGAGGCACAGCATAGATTGACAGAGGATGATTATTAAATATTGCTATGTCTCCTTCTTTGCCTACAGCGATACTACCTACTCGGTCATCTATACCCAGTTGAATCGCAGGATTTAGAGTGATCAATTTTAGAGCCTCATTATCTGACAGCCCTCCATAACGTTGGGTTTTAGCGGCCTCGTGATATAGGTGCCTGATCAACTCACCTGAATCCGAGTTGATGGAGGTGACAACACCATTTTGTGTAAGGATAGCGGCATTATAAGCGGTACTATAATAAACTTCAAATTTGTAAGCCCACCAGTCGGCGAATACTGACGCCATAGCTCCATATTCTGCCAGTTCGGGGGCCACTTTGAACCCCTCATTAACATGCTGAAAACAAATCTTGTCAACGCCATAATCGCTTAAGACATTGATCAACATTAAGATTTCATCCGCACGATAGGAATGACAATGAATAATGACCTCGCCTCGCAGTATATCTGCCATAGTCTCCATTTTGAGATCATAAACCGGAGGTGATGCAGCTGCATTGGGGTTGCGGTTATAATTATCCCATGCCTCCATATAGACCTGTGCTTTGCCAAATGATTCTCTAAATATCTGCTCTACACCCATCCTTGTCCTAGGGATGATTTCATTTCTTTCACCATGTACTCTCATTGGATTTTCTCCCAGAGCAAACTTGATAGTTCGAGGAGCTTCATCCATTTTCAAATCGTCTGGATCGATGGTGCCCCACCGGTGCTTGATCGTTTCACATTGACCCCCTACGGCATTAGCGGAACCATGCATTGCATGTGATATAGTAACACCGCCTGCCAGTGCTCTATAGATAGAGATGTCGTATGGATCTATCGCATCACCAACATCTACATTCGAGGTATTGGGATCTGTTGCTTCGTTAACTACATCTAATGCAATGTGGCTATGGGCATCGATAATACCTGGCATCACGTAGTGTCCTGTAGCATCAATAGTTTTGATATCATCAGACGTTGTAATGTTTTGACCTATCTGGCTAATGATACCATTGATAATTAATACATCTGTGTTTTCTAAATTTTCGCCATCAATGGTAATTACTGTACCATTTTTGATCAGTATGCTACCTACATCTTGACTGATGCCTTGTGTTGTAAGCAGTAGCGCAATTATTAATATTATTTGAGTTAATTTATTCATGACTATGGTTATTCTGGTGAGTCAATTTTCTCTGCGGTGATAGGGAATGAGCCAAAATCTGGAATGGTTACCTCTCCTTCAAAAGAGCCACTGTCAATGGTTATTGTATTGGATATTGGGATGGTCATCCCACCTTGTTGTATAGTAAAGTCGTACTCTATAGTGTTGCCGTCGATAATCACATCAGTTGCGTTATATGTTTCTCCTTCTGCCTGATCACTGGTGATTAAAATGTCATAGGTGTCATCATTCTTAACAAAGGTCATTTTGCCTGATGGCATCATGCCAGGGATTTCGATAGTGTAAGTATAACTCCCACTGAAATCGACATCAGGATCTATAGTGTTAGATTTTTTAGTCTTAATGTCTAAATTATGAGGTATGCCATCTATGAATACTGTTTTTATTTGATTGCCATCATTAAATAATGTATCTGTGGTGATGACCAAGTTAGCAATTTTGCCCCGTTCAAGCGATCCAACAATATTATCTATTTGTAGCGCTTTCGCAGCGTCTATGGTCATTGCCTTGAGGGCATCTTCTTCTTTGAGGCCATGATCTATAAGCGTTTTTACCTGATCATGAATATCCTTAGGCTTTACATCTATATAAGAGAATGAGAACGGAATATCCATAGAGACATAATCGGATACTTGTTGATAGGAAGCCAAGATGCTTTCTTTTTTCTTTGTCAACAATACTTTTTGTTCATCATTCAACTCATCTTCTTTGGTTTCATCTTCTTTGGGTAAGTCCAATGAGAATAATATTGGTTGATTACTTCTTTTTACTTTTTTAGTGGCTTTCTGCCCTGATTTTACCTCGCTCAGGAATATATTAAAACCTAGCTCTGATTGTAGGTTAAGCGCTCTAAAAATGTCAAGGGCTGATTCTGTATGAAAAAAAACAGGAATCTTATTTGACACAACAGGATAGAGCCCTTTGGTGGCAGCGTCTTGTTGTAGTCGTTTCTTACTCGAGGGGTTTGCCTTATATGTCATGGTGTAGCGATGGCCAATTTGTGCATTTTTATAAAGTTCTCTCCATTTCGCTATGACTCCTATAGTGGTTGCAGGAAACATTCTTTCGGCTCCTTTGAATTGGGCATAAAGAGACATGTCTTGTTCAATAACGCTATCATCAAAAGGCGCTCCACTTAATGTCACTACGGAACCTTTGCCTGGCAACATACCTCCTTTTGGTACGGTATGAGCTATGGCAAAT
Source organism: uncultured Saprospiraceae bacterium (assembly GCA_964545645.1). Taxonomy (GTDB): domain Bacteria; phylum Bacteroidota; class Bacteroidia; order Chitinophagales; family Saprospiraceae; genus GYS-P2D. Next base: position 4,615 of record CAZJHC010000002.1, on the reverse strand, counting down.
CCTGCTTCTCGAAACGCTTTGATGGAGTTATCTGCATGAGCATAAGAAGTGGCGATACTTAGCTCCGGGGTAATCCCAGCAACGTCATTTGGAGGATATCCTGGACGAGCTACATCGGTTTTTTTTTCTTTTTCAACATTCTTTATTCCCGCATGACTAATAGTAGCAATGAAAGCGGGGTAGATATAGGCGGAGTCTACATCAACAACTTCCACATTGGCAGGAGTTATAATCGAGCTTCCAATATTTTTTATAATGCCATCCTCGATATGTATCGAACCAAATGACATAGGCGCTCCGGCCTTATTAGTAATATGGGCGTTAGTCAATAAATAATTGTTGGTGACAGTGGGCAGATCAGATTGCGATCTCAATGTCCCAACGACTAAGCAGAGAGAAATAAAAACGATGATAAAGAACTTCATTGCTTAAGTATATTTTAATGGCATACTTGATAAGTAGCACCCTATGTAAAATTAGAACAAATATCTCATCGATTTATTGAATTAGAGCCAAATACATATTATTATAAATAGTAATTTGTATTTTTATTTTTCTAATTTTAATATTCGATTTGATCAGAATAGAAAACTATGCAAAAGTATTTGATAATACTAATCCTATGGACATCATATTGTTTGACAGCCCAACAAGATAATGGATTAGTTGAAGACTGGGCCCAGATAACCCTTAATGGCTTATCGTTAGAAGAGAAAGTTGGGCAGATATTTATGATCAGGGCTTTTTCTAAAGACGATCCGGAGCACATTAATGATGTAGTTTCTCAGATTGAAAGATACCATGTGGGAGGAGTATGTTTCTTTCAGGGGGATCCTCGACGACAAGCTCAATTAGTCAATAAATATCAAGGACTTTCTAAGCAGCCTTTGCTGGTGGCTATAGATGGAGAGTGGGGTCTTGGTATGAGATTTCCCAAGAGTGCCATAAGTTTTCCTCGACAGATAACTATTGGGGCTATAAGGGATCACCAGTTAATATATACTATGGGCAAAGAGATAGGTAGGCAATGTCAGTTGATAGGGATAAATGTGAACTTTGCTCCAGATGTAGATATCAATAACAACCCTAATAACCCTGTGATCAATATGCGTTCATTTGGGGAGGATAGAGACAATGTAACTGCCAAGGCTTATGCCTATATGAGAGGCTTACAAGATGCTAATGTGATGGCCTGTGCTAAGCATTTTCCTGGACATGGAGATACTGATGTGGACTCCCATTATGACCTACCGATTATCTCGCATAATCGAGCTAGGTTGGATAGTATTGAGCTATATCCGTTTAAAAAATTGATAGATCAAGGGATATCATCAATGATGATAGCGCACCTGCAGGTGCCAGCTTTGGATGATAGGCCTAATCGACCAACAACTCTAAGTAATAACACAATAGCAGGCTTGTTAAGAGAGGAGATGCAGTTTGATGGTCTTATCTATACTGATGCCATGGAGATGAAAGGTGTGACTAAACATTATGAACCAGGAATGGCGGACTTAGAGGCTTTCTTAGCGGGCAATGATATAATACTGCTACCAGAGCAAATAGAACAAGGTTATAAGAGAGTCCTTGATGCGGTCAATGATGGGATCATTTCCATAGAAAGGTTAGATGAAAGTGTCTATCGAATACTTAAGGCAAAAGAAAAGCTTGGACTAGCTACTCAACAAAAATGGACAAATACAGAAAGAATATATGATGAGCTAAATAGTGATCATGCGATAGATATCAAGACTGAGATCTACGAAAAAGCGATAACTCTGGCCAATAATAGCCAAAAGATACTGCCAATGAAAAATTTAAAAGGCAGGTCATATGCCAGCATAGCATTAGGTAGTAAAGAAAAAACAGACTATCAGACCAGACTTGAGTCTTACGTGGATATATCTCAATACAACCTCTCAAAGAAGGCAGGCCCTGCCGAGTATGAAAAGGTAATGAAATTGCTAATGCCGTATGATCGAATTTTTGTCAGTGTACACGACATGAGCTGGTATGCGAGCAAGGACTTTGGAATAAATGGTGAACAGATTGATTTTATCAAGAATTTATCAAAACAAAAAGAAGTTGTCCTGACCTTATTTGGGACTCCATATGCCCTTAAATGGTTTGAGGATATACCGACAGTTTTAGTTGCCTACGAAGACAATGAAATAACTCAGGAAGTGGCAGCACAAGCTTTATTTGGCGTTACGGATATTATGGGCAAACTGCCTGTCACGGCAAGTAACAAATATACAGTAGGCTCAGGAGAACTAGTCCCTGGCATTAAGAGGATAGGGTATAGTAGACCAGAGCGAGTAGGCTTGGAGGCAGATACATTAGCTAAGATTGCAGATCTCGTCAATGAAATGATCCAGGAAAAAGCTGCTCCAGGATGTCAGATATTAATTGCAAAAGATAATAGGGTCGTGTATCATCAGTCTTTTGGGCATCATACCTATGAAAAACGAAGGCCAGTGACAAATACGGATATATATGATTTGGCTTCTGTCACCAAAGTAATGGCAACTACGTTGTCACTGATGCATCTTGATGACAAAGGAATGTTTGATGTAGAAGCCAAAATCGCCAACTATATCCCAGAAGGACAATTGTCCAACAAAGGGGAGATTATCTATGAAGATATACTAGCGCACAAAGGAGGTTTAATCAGTTGGATACCGTTCTATAAAAACACTCTGACAGATAACAAAAAGCCTAAGCCATCGGACAAGTACTATAATGAAGTACGCACCGACTCCTTCCCTCATCTTGTAGCTTCTGAGATGTATCTTAGAGAAGATTATCCGGATAGTATATGGACTATGATCTTTTCCTCTGATTTGAGGAGTGCAAGAGACTATAAGTACAGTGATTTAGCATTTTATATCGGATCCAAGACAATTGAAAGTCTCGTGAATCATCAGGTGGATCTATACGCCACACAAAACTTTTATGAACCGCTAGGACTTAGAACGATCACCTACAATCCATTGGATAAATTTGATATCAGTCGGATTCCTCCTACTGAAAGGGACAACTATTTTAGGATGACAACAGTCCAGGGAATGGTTCACGATATGGGAGCGGCTATGTTAGGAGGGGTCAGTGGACATGCGGGATTGTTTTCTAACTCGAGTGACCTCGCTGTGCTTATGCAGATGTTGTTAAATAAAGGGTACTATGGAGGATATAATTACCTTATGCCCAGTACAGTGGATAGATATACTCGTAGACACTGGGCATCATCTAGACGAGCATTAGGGTTCGACATGAAGGAACTCAACCCTGATAAGTCTCAAAACATGTCTGATAAAGCCAGTCGAAATTGCTTCGGGCATTATGGTTTTACAGGGACAGCGGTTTTTGCTGATCCTGATCATGATTTGATCTATATATTCTTGTCTAATAGGACTTATCCTACCATGAAGAATAATAAGCTCGGCAAGAATAACTATCGCCCCAAAATCCAATCATTAATATATGATGCCATGATCCATGAAGAGGATCGACAAACGGGTTTAACTTACTAACTTGTGATTCTTTCGATAGCCCGAGTTCATGCCATTATCGTTATCCATAGCTGTTCGTTATCTCTTTGGTAAAAAATCCACCAATGCGATTAATATAATCACGGGAATTTCGGTTTTTGGTATTGCTATAGGAACAGCAGCCCTGATATTGATCATGTCAGTGCTCAATGGCTTCGAAGGATTAATGAAAGGATACCTCGACACCTTCAACCCAGATCTTAAGATCTTACCTGTCGAGGGTAAGTTTTTTTATACAGATGAGTCATGGATCAAAGAGTTAGCCAGTATTGACGGAGTCCAGTCATATAGTATTGTTATAGAAGAAGTAGTCTGGCTTGAGTATAGAGATAATCAGCATGTTGGGATTATCAAAGGAGTTGATGATCAATATGTCCAGGTCAATAAGCTGGATCAGTCGATTGTTGATGGTGATATTGATTTTGGCCATACTGAGTTTGGGACTAATGCAGTTGTAGGCAAGGGGGTTGCCGGCATCCTCAATGTCTCCCTTAACAACCCTTATACTCCCATGATGGCACATGTGCCTAAGAGGAATAAGAAGATTTTTGATAAGGATTTTAAGTCTAGGCCACTGTTAGTGCAGGGGGTCTTTTCGATTGCCAATGAAAGAGATAATCAATATGTTATCAGCTCCTATGAGATGGTGAGCAGCCTGCTGGACTTGTATGATCAAGCCTCAGCTGTAGAGATCAAAATGGTTGAGGGTGCCCGAGAGGATGAGGTTATTGCAAGTATCAGTGCACTGATAGGGCAGGAGTATGAACTTATGAATCGATATCAACAAGACGAGTCATTCTTGAGGATTATGAAGGTAGAAAAGTGGTCTGCTTATGTCATCTTGGGATTTGTATTGCTCTTGATAACGTTCAATGTGATAGGAAGCCTATGGATGATAGTTTTAGATAAAAAGAAAGATATAAGTGTGCTACAATCATTTGGTAGTACCAAGCGATTTATACGCAGGGTCTTCATTTGGGAAGGCTTACTTATCAGTTGTATGGGCTTTCTTTTTGGATTCTTAATGGCACTACTTTTTTATCTGATACATAAGAGTATAGGGA
>CAZJHC010000001.1:0-38207 GCA_964545645.1 uncultured Saprospiraceae bacterium | reverse complement strand
TCTTTATCTAGTACTCAAAGAAATTGTTGGCGAACAACATAGAGATCCAGTTCTGTTTTCAACTTATAATAAACTGATATTTGCTAAAACCTCAACTTTAGGTAAATGGGCTGAACATGACTACTGCAATTCGCTATGGTATTTTTTAGAGCACAGAGGTTCAATTTTCTTAGGAAGTCTAAATTTTCATGTTTTCTCTCAACGAAATCGGATTTATGCCAAAGAAAGAGCTGTTGAAATTGATTCAAAATTTCAAGAATTTGATTTAACAGCAGATGATTTGGTAGAATTGGGCAATTATATGATTGATGTTATAGAAGAGCTCCTTATTTACCAACGGGCCAATGAGATGAAATTACCCATGATACAAAATCTCACGGTTGCATTTTACATATTATTCTTCTCTGGAATAATTATCCCGATAAGTTTTTTACTGTTTAAGATTGACACCGCATATCTGAGATATATGATTTGTATTTCGATCTCATGTGCTCTATACTTGGTAGTTAGTTTTAGAACATTTTACGCCAAAATTTCAAACTAACATTTCATATTGCTACATGAGATATTAATGAGAGTCTAAAGGGATAATCAGAATAATTCGTACCCCATACCGTACCCCAAATTGAATTTAATTTTCTATCCTTCTGATTATCAATAATATAATGAAGTCCGCTTCCGACCTCAAAAGCCCTCTATCATAACTGATAGGGGGTTTTTTGCTTTAGATTAGTAAGAGACAGGACATTGGCCATCACAATCCATTTGTATTTGCTTTATAAAATTGTAGATGTTTAAATATATTCGCAACCTAATAATTATCAGATAATCAAACTACCGTTTAATCATGACATGGAATAAAATACAAATCATACTGATCGTCGCCTCATTAATCATGGCCTCCTCGTGTGTCAGTAAAAAATCTTTTGACGCATTACAAGGAGAAAACGAAGACTTGGCTATGAAGCTTGAGAAATTGCAAGCTGATTTTGATGCTACCAAGGCCAATCAAGAATCAGAAATAGCATCACTAAAAGATTCTAACACAACTCTAAGCGGTGAAAAATCATCCCTCGATTCTGATCTCGCCAAGACTAAAAAAGAGATGAAGGAACAAATCATGGCCATCAGAGCGGATGTGGATGATAAGCAAGCACAACTAGATGCCTTGAGGTCTGAAATCAACGCCGCTTTTTCAGATGTGGATGCCGCTGTCGCTGGCAGCAATGCTCGTATCAATGAAATGGAAAACTTCTTATATCTAGATCTTAATAATGATGTAGACTTCAGATCAGGATCAACAAGAGTCAACCCGGATGATAAGGAGACCCTTGAGATGCTCGCTAATATGCTCAAGAACAATCCGAAAGTTGCCCTAATCATAGAAGGACATACAGATAATAAACAAGTGCTTGATGGCAAAGCATATAAAGATAACTGGGACCTCAGTGTTGCAAGAGCTACTGAAGTAATCCGAAAGTTGGTCGATATGGGCGTGAGTCCAGACCAGTTAATTGCTTCTGGTAGAGGAGAAAACATGCCTACTGCTGATAATGATACTGCCGAAGGAAGAGCTCTAAATAGAAGAACCGAGGCTATATTGGTTCCTAATGTTGGGAAACTTTATAAGCTAAAAGGATAGATAGAAAAGTTTCGTTTTTTTGGAAAGGCTTAAATCTCACTGGTTTAAGCCTTTTTTTATTTCCATTGGGTTTGTGCCAATACAATCATCTTGGATCCTCCATCCGTAGTTAATCTATGAGAAACATGATTCTTCGACTCTTCTATAGTCGCATTTTGCACTGAGATTTGATCCTGTAGAAAGGCTTCTGCTTTTATATGAAACTGTAGGTTAACCAACGTCTTAGAGTGATACTCTACTGGCAAACTTTCTAAGATATATCGAACAAATTTCAAATTGTTAACATGCCCATTCCAATCGAGGTCATAAAGCTTTACCTCAACATCTTCCTGGTTGATGACAGCGTCACTCAGCGTCAGTTTAGAAGGAGGTCGTTCTAGGAGGGTCTCATCTTCAGAGACTTTTAATTCTAAAAGGCTTTGAGGGATACGAGATATCTTTCTTTTGACCATATCCATAAGGGTCCAAGTACTACTCGCATATGCAAGGAGCTCTCCTGATTGGTCATACATCTTATAGTCCCTATAAGCTAAAAATCGGTCAAAGTGCGATGGATATGTGATAAGAGTGACTTTATCACCCATGAGAGGAGCGCTACTAATTGTAACCGACTTGCGGAGCAATACCCATGCAAGATTTAATGGTTGTAGCTCTCGAACGGAGACCCCCAGTTGTTGTGCGCTGCCCATAGAGGCCTCTTGCATGAGTTGCAATATGGCCATCGGAGTAGCTCTCTTGGCCACATCAACTTCCTGTGAGCGAATCACATATTCTTCTCTATATCTTATATCCATCATCTATCTGCGACAACCTTGATGTATCCCAAGCACATAGTTCTTAACAACATCGATAGCTGGTGCCGTTTCGGACCCCATAAAGCCTTGGATCATATCATCTGTTAAGTATTGTTCAGCATAGTTAGTAAGCTCCCTACTTATAGGTGTATAAGTCCAGTGCCAGCGCTCTTCTTCATATCCTGTGCGTCCTTCTGATTTGTCCGTATAAGGTTGACAAAATCCAAACGAAGCAGCATGATCCAAAAGCCAATTATACTCCACTAGTCCTTGACCGGATTTAAAGTAATCATTATCAAAACTATTGAGATCAATGTCGGTTCCCCAATGATGTCTCGATGTGCTTGGCATCGAACTATATAGCAATATTTTTTTAGCTCTATCCACTGGATCCACAACAGCACTAGCCGCTGTGCCGTCCGATAGCTTGGTAGTCCCAGTCCATTTGCGCTCCCAGATTCCTTTCTGATACTCAAAATTTCTTGTTGCTGACCTAATTTGAAAGTTTATTCCTTCAGATTTAGCTTGATGGTACATCTGGCCATATGCCCGCAGAGCTTCTTTTCTGAGGTATAATCCTTCTCTATCCGCTAACTCTATAGGTATTAGTGCAAAGTCTCTATGTTCTTTAGGGTTGAAGTGACCCATGATATAGGCAATCTTGGTAGAATCTACTTTTTGTATCATTGGTGATTCTTCTATAGGCTCGGGTGGTGGTTTGCAACTGAACAAAATCATTAAGATAGTCCCTAAACTAATAATACTTCGCATCATCTTCGGTTGATTTATCATATTCAAAATCACTTGATTTATCACCATAACCAAAGGACCCATTGTCCTTTATGATTTGCACTAACTCCGGTGGGATACAAGATTCCCATGAGTCATCACTACCTTCTGAGATGAGCTCATAGACCTTAGTAGGTATGATATGCATATGGTCTTTATTGTATTTTTTGACTTGTACGATCTGGTCATTTTTGATCAGATGTTGATACAAAAATTTAATCCCCTCAGGTACCGGGAGGTTTTCGACAAAAATCATTTTATCACCTTCCTTTTCTAACGCTGGGTATGCATAAACGGTAATATTCTTACTAAAAAGCTCTCCGAATGCTGATAGCAAACGTCCGTCCTGATTACTCTGATATTTATCAATAATGATATCTTTTAGTTCATGGACTCCCATGAGGATGCCTAAACGTTGGATTTTATAATCCGCAAAATAGTTTATCAACTTCTGATGGTTGCTACAACTGGAAATAATGACCGTCATCCCTAAGGCATTGAGTAACCTTACTCTATCTAAGTATGCTTCATCAGATATAGGGCCAAATCGATTGAGATTTTCCATGGTCATCTCTGCCGCAGCGATACACCTATCTGCATCATCAGATTCCTCCTTGAATTGCTCAAAAGAGTTAGTAATGGCCTCTTTGGTCACCTTAGTTGTTGGTCTAAAATGCCCTCTTATCACCATCAACTCTTTGCGATATAAAAACTCTGAAGCATGAAGTGGCACCCCTTGATTGTCAAATATGGCCACTTCTGTAATATTATTCTTGACGAGACTCAATGAGATTAATCTGTTATCAAAATGATCAAAAGCTTGGCCCTTGGTCCGCACCATATCAATCGATATACGACTTTTTAATCCATCTAATAGGCTCTTAACAAATTGCTCATAGTTGTGTCGGTAATAGAAGCAAGCATATATAAGATTTACCCCTAAGATTCCTATAGCCTCTTGTTGCTGACGATTATTTTTGTCAAGCATCTTGACATGTATGATGATATCGCTGAATGCCGCACCTTTCTTATGTACGAACCTCAAGCCCATCCAGCCATTACCTTTAATCGTCCGTTGATAATTAATAGCCGATACCGAATCAGCAAATACAAAGAAATTGGCTCCAGGTCGACTTTCATTTAGTCTCTCTTCGATTAGATCAAATTCGTGATCAAGCATCTTGTATATCCGAGCTTCGCAGACATATCTTTTATCAGGGCCATATATAGCATCTGAGTATTGTTTATCATATGCTGACATAGTTTTGGCAATAGTTCCTGCTGCTGCGCCGACCTGAAAAAAATGTCTTGCTACTTCTTGCCCTGCGCCTATCTCGGCGAATGTGCCATAGATATTATCATTGAGATTGATCTCAAGGGCTTTCTGTTCTGTTTTGAGTATTTGACTTTGTGCCATCGTCTATCTTATTACACTGCTCTTTAATATGAACGCAGTTATTTACAAATATTTGTTCCAGCGAAAGGATTAATTTTGTGATCATGTTTCCACATTATGACGTTATAGTTGTTGGGGGCGGTCACGCTGGATGTGAGGCTGCTGTCAGTGCGGCCAATATGGGGTCCAAGGTTATGCTTGCCACTATGAATATGCAAACCATAGGGCAGATGTCCTGTAACCCTGCTATGGGTGGTGTCGCCAAGGGTCAAATCGTCAGAGAGATAGACGCATTAGGTGGATATTCTGGCATTGTCACTGACCATACTATGGTGCAGTTTAGGATGCTCAACAAGTCTAAAGGTCCAGCCATGTGGAGTCCACGAGCCCAGAGTGACAGGATGATGTTTGCTGCAAGATGGAGAGCCATGCTTGAGGCACACCCCAATATTGATTTTTGGCAAGAGATGGTTACAGGACTCATCGTTAAGGAAGGACAGTGCAAAGGGGTCTATACAAGCATTGGTCTCGAGATCACATCATCATCAGTTGTTCTTACCAATGGTACTTTTCTCAATGGTCTGATACACATCGGCGAAAAACAATTAGGAGGTGGCCGAGCAGGAGAAAGAGCAGCCAAAGGAATCACAGAGCAGTTAGTGCAGTTAGGTTTTGAATCAGGCAGGATGAAAACTGGAACGCCACCAAGAATAGATGGACGATCTTTAGATTACTCCAAAATGGAAATTCAACACGGAGATAGTAACCCTTCTAAATTTTCGTTTACAGACACGCCAAATCTGACGGAGCAACTCCCGTGTCATGTGACCTATACATCCTCTGAAGTCCACGAGACACTCAAAGAAGGTTTTGATCGATCTCCGATGTTCAATGGTCGTATCAGAGGATTAGGTCCTCGTTACTGTCCATCTATAGAAGATAAAATAGACCGCTTTGCAGAAAGAGATAGACATCAACTATTTGTTGAGCCCGAGGGTCGCAGTACTTGCGAGATCTATGTTAACGGCTTTTCTTCCTCACTACCAGAAGAGGTACAATACAAGGCACTAAAAAAAGTAGAGGGATTTGAGAACATGAAGATGTTTAGGCCAGGGTATGCTATAGAATATGATTTCTTTCCTCCTACACAATTAAAATCTTCTCTCGAAACAAAGTTGGTCAAAAACTTGTTTTTCGCAGGTCAGATAAATGGAACCACAGGATATGAAGAAGCTGCCTGCCAAGGACTTATGGCGGGCATCAATGCTCATCTCAAGGTTCTTGAGCAAGACCCATTTATCCTTAAGCGATCGGATGCCTATATCGGTGTTCTCGTAGATGACCTTGTAAACAAAGGTACCAAAGAGCCCTATCGCATGTTTACTTCTCGTGCAGAGTATCGCATCTTGATCCGACAAGATAATGCGGATATACGTTTGACTCCGATCGCCAGCAAATTAGGAATGGATACTCTCGGTAATCGTCTGGAGCACGTAGAAAAAAAGAAAGAACATATCCAAGGCATCGAAAAATATCTTGCCAAAACTTCGGTAAGCCCTGACACTATCAATGGGTGGTTAACCCAAATAGGTTCTACTCCTCTAAGACAATCCGTTAAACTCAAGACAGTCTTGAGTCGGCCCAAAGTTCATCTCCACGATTTAGCAAAACTACATGATGGACTATCTACATTTCTACTATCAATTCCCCTAGATCATGTAGAATCAGCAGAAGTCAATATTAAATATGAAGGGTATCTCTCCAAAGAGAGGGAAATGGTAGAAAAAATGAATCGATTAGAAAACCTGATTTTGAAAGAAGACTTTAACTATGATCAGATCAGTTCTCTTTCTGCCGAAGCGAGAGAAAAATTAGAACACATCAAACCAAGGACGATTGGCCAAGCCAGCAGAATTAGCGGTGTGTCTCCTTCAGATATTTCCGTCTTATTAGTACATGTTGGCAGATAATCAGAAGAGATATATCAAATCATATAGTAGAAGTGGTTTGACACGTTATTTTATTATGCGCTACCCATTATTGATCACCTTGTGTATGATGAACTGGCCTAGCTTATTCTGTCAGACTGAGATCAATAATCTTAACAAAGAGATACGTTTTATCAACGAGTCCATTCATGGCGCCTTAGTACTGCATAGAGTCTATGAGAGTTATAATCAAGAAGTCAATAAATATGTCGACCTCCCAAGCCATCAACTCAACAATTACGGCAATGAAGATCTTCCAGATAATGTATATGAAGATCCAGAAAGATGGTTCTATGACCTGTCGCCAAATGAACTATATCAAGACATCAAGAGCAATCAGAATGTTATAAGAGGACAATCGATATTGAATAATATCAATACTATCTCTCAGCGCCTTAATGCTGATCGATATGATATGGACAACTTAATCGGTACTCAAAATCTAAATCAACTGGCCAACTTGAGAAGCTTGTATGATGGCTTAGAAAGAATCATAAGTTATTTTGATCAACTCAAATCCTCTGTTGCAAATTACGATCGACTCCTCGAATTACGACGTTATGACAACTCCTTGAGTGACTCCCGGAAAGCAGTTTATGCTGCTTTCAGTGAGATTCATTTTGACCTTAAAAAAATCATCCATTCTATAGGTCAGGATAATCAGAGTTATGTGCTCCGTAGCATGTCGAAGATCAACCAAGAACAAAAGTGGCTCAATGCAGCTATCAATGACTTAAACTCTCCCGCCGAGGTGGCGGCCCTTAAGACCATTGTGGCTCAAGTCAATGATATTATCTCAGATTTATCTACATACCTCAACAAGCCCAAGGTGCCCAATGAATATGCACTTTTTGGGAAGGGTTACTATTATCAAAACATCGTACTCTTAACTAAGATGAATAGATATGGAAATGGATATGTAAGCCAATTCAACAAGTTTTTATCAGATTTTACCTGGCCAGTTTTGCATTTAACAGAAGAGCCACACTATTTAAAAATTATATATCCCCAAACCACCTCTAAGGAAATCCTCAACAATCCAATTGACTCCATAACAACCTTAGAACAACTGAGAAGCCAAGCACTCCAACCGATCGTCTCAAATGAAGCTCCAAAAGATGACTTCTTTAAACAAGGAAAAAAGAAGAAAAATGATACAATACTACCTGTTTCGGTTCCTTCAAAAATCATTAATTCTCACGTTCTATTCGTAGATTCTCTCGAGTTTAATGTGGAGATATATGATCACTTGATTAAAGACGGAGACATGGTCTCAATCAATGTGAATGGAGAATGGGTATACAATAATATATCTCTAGAAAAGGAAGCTAAAATAGTACGCTTATCAATAAACCCTGAAGGAAATAACTATATCATGGTACAGGCCATCAACGAAGGATGGAGGCCTCCCAATACTGTAGGCTTGAGGTACATCAGCAATGGCAAGGTCGAAAACATGATCCTAAAAACGGACCTCAACTCTACCGAACTTATCGAGATCAATTATCGTCAGTAAGCGTGCCTTATAGCTCATCCAGATAAACCATAGTTTCTTCTGAAGACTTGACTATTTTAATCTTGTCGTGATAAGAGGGAGATATGGTCTCAACTTGAATTCCTGATAAAACAATTGAGGTGTCGGGATACTCTGCACATATCCTATCTAAGTATTGCTCCAGATGTCTGCCAGATAAAGAATCATTGACAATAGTCATAATATACTCTGGCACTCTGGCATCCTTGGCCTCAATAAGGTCTTCTATGCTGACGTCAACTCCAGCATTGATAACTTTAAATCCATGCGAGCTAATTAAAAAATTTAGGAACAGAAGGCTCAGTTCATTCATCTCTCCTTCTGGCAGGTAGATAAGAAAGGTCTCCGACCGTGTCGGGGACAATGAGTCAATATAAACGATTGACTTACGCTTGATCAGATTAGAGACAAACTTCTCATGTATCGCTTTGATGCTTCCAGTGATCCACATCATAGCCAGTTTGTCCAACAAGGGATAGATCACCTCCAACATCGTATGAATGAATCCACGTTCTTGAAGGTTTTTATTTATGATTTTTAGGAACTTCTCTTCATCAAGGTCAAAGAGGGAGATAGTCAACGTATCTAACTGACCTTCGAAAGATTCATCGATCTCAGCGATCTCAGCGACTTTTTTTTGTATCTCAGAAGGAGCCATACCAGATATCTTGGAGATCTTAATTCCATTGCGATTGAGCAAGGCGATATTTAGTATTTTTTTAAGGTCTTCGTCTAAGTAATATCTTATGTTTTTTTCTGTCCTCTTAGGCGTAATGATGCTATACCTCTTCTCCCATATTCTTATGGTATGCGCCTTGACGCCTGTTAGTTTTTCTACATCCTTGATTGAATAAACTACCATTACACTTCGGGATAGCGACAATTAGGGGCCATTTTCATTCTTTTTAGTCCTCTAATTATTATGAGGTTTACAGAAACATTAGTTTCGATATCACATTTATTTAAAGATCCAATCTAATAAGAGCAGAGCTTTTGTTACACAATTATACTGTGGATTTTAAACAAAATATGGATGAAAATAGGAATAGTCTGTTATCCTACCTTCGGAGGAAGTGGTGTTGTTGCTACTGAGTTAGGGATTAATCTAGCTAAGAAAGGGTATGAAGTTCACTTTATTACCTATGAGAGGCCTGCAAGGTTGGATGTCTTTATGGCCAATGTCTTTTTTCATGAAGTGCTACCATTTAAGTACAGTTTGTTCAAGTATACCCCTTATGAAACGACCTTAGCAGGGAGATTAGTTGATGTAGTCATCAATGAACAATTAGATCTACTACATGTACACTATGCGATCCCCCATGCCGCTGTAGCATTTATGGCTAAAAGTATCTTGCAAACCAAGAATGTGCATATTCCTGTCATTACGACCTTACATGGTACAGACATCACTCTAGTTGGAAAAGACCCTGCCTTATCAACCGTAGTTGAGTTTAGTATCAATAATAGCGATGGTGTTTCTGCCGTATCTCATTTTTTAAAAGAGGCCACTATAGAAAACTTCAATATTAGCCAAGAGATAGATGTAGTTTATAACTTTATTGATTTTGATAAATTTAAGCGTACCGATAAGGATCATTTTAAAAAGGCCATTGCTCCAAATGGAGAAAAGATACTCGTGCATATCTCCAATTTTAGATCTGTCAAGAGAGCAGAGGATGCCATATACATCTTTCAAAAAGTCTTTGATAAGGTTCCAAGTAAACTTCTTATGATCGGAGATGGGCCACAACGCTCAAAGTTGGAAAAAGTCTGTAGAGAGATAGGGCTCTGTGATGAAATTAGATTCCTAGGCAAGCAAGGAGCAATAGAGGAGTTGTTGTCAATATCAGACTTGTTTTTGTTGCCATCATCTAACGAGAGTTTTGGTCTTGCGGCATTAGAGGCCATGGCCTTAGAGGTGCCAGTTGTATCTACCAATGTTGGAGGTATTCCTGAGGTCAATATACATGGAAAAACAGGATATCTAAGCGAAGTCGGCGACATAGAAGATATGGCTAATAATGCTCAAAAAATTCTTTCTTCGGAGGAGACCCATCAACAGTTCAGACAGAATGCCCTGGCGAAGGCTCAAGAGTTTAATGTGAATAAGATCGTACCAGATTACGAGAAGCTATATCAAAAAGCTCTGCGAAAAATATCTTAGTTGATAACCATAATTTTGGTGACAACACCATCTGGATTTGCAAGAACCTTTGATTGATTGGTGAAGACTAAATAAACTCCAGAAGATACCCTATTGCCATCTGGATCCATGAGATCCCAGGTAGCGGTACCCCCTAAGGCTTGCGTCCTCTCTATAAGATTTCCGTTGAGGTCCGTAATTGTGACCTCTGCATCGGTAGACAGGCCTTTAATGGTAACATCTCCTACATATCCTGGCTCTACAGGATTGGGATATGAGTAAATCCTTGATTTGACATTTCTAGTAGCACCAGCAGTAGTTGAAGTTTTATATGATATTATTCCACGGTTAGTAGCGAAGTACATCTCTCCTGATATTCCGTCATAGGCTATATCCTGAATGAAGTTATCAAACAGCGGACTATTATCCTCAGTAAATCTATTTAACTCTGTAACTCCATCTTCGGATTGGACAAACACTCCATTAGCAGTACCAAACCACTTGCGATTGGCGCCATCAATTTCTATGGCCGTGATGTTTTGATCTGCAAGTAGCACGGCCAAAATACTATCTACCTCAACAATCCTCCGTCGACCAGTACAATCACCTTCAAAGATATCGGTACCACAGTCAAATATCACTGGCCCGCTATCAGTTGCAACCCACATATCTCCGTCAAGATCCATGGTAACCTTGTTGACCCTATCTCTCGGAAGCTCACTATTGTTACTATTGAGAAAGATCTGACGGTCGTCGGCTTGACTCATTATGTCGAGTCCAGGATCATAGACAAGGACACCTCCCTGACTGCCAGAGATCGAACACCATATATATCCAAACTGATCCTGAGTAATATTAGTTATAGTAGAGGGGGCGTCTATCCCAAAACTAGTCCATGCGCCATCTGCTAACCGAACATTTAATGGCTCCAAGGCTCCATATACGCTAACCCACAATATGTCGTCCTGTACCAAGATACCTGTTACTCTCTCCCTTGCTTCATCCCCGATAGCTCCACGTAATGAGGAGTTCTCTTGTGTAAAAACAGAGATCTCCTCTGTTTCTTGATTTAACTCCAACAAGCCTCCCCAATATGTGCCCACATATACTATGTCCTCAACTGGATGTGCCTTTATTCTAAAAAAACTAAGTAGGTCCTGATCCCTAATCGATGAATTATTAAATTCATTATAGTTGATCCAATCTGACTCCTCTCTTATATAAAATCCATTTCGACTGAAGAGATACTG
The DNA here is from genome assembly GCA_964545645.1 of uncultured Saprospiraceae bacterium. Taxonomy (GTDB): domain Bacteria; phylum Bacteroidota; class Bacteroidia; order Chitinophagales; family Saprospiraceae; genus GYS-P2D. Next base: position 26,671 of record CAZJHC010000001.1, on the reverse strand, counting down.
AAAATTATCTGACACACCTCCATCACTGGCATATAGATTACCTTGCTTAATATCTATATCACTGACTGTATGAAAAAACGGAGAGTTATAGGTGATCCGTTCACATGAGGTCGTAAAATCCGGAGCAGTCCTGATCTCTGGAAAACCATCAGCATACCATACTCTACCAGAGGGTTCTATTTCCGCTCCCTGAATGATGTTGACACAGCCTCCACTACCTGTCATTACCTCGCCTTCTTTAAAGAATACCGCCTGACTATTAAACGTGTTCCCTTGATAGCCTGCTATAATGTAGCCCCCTGATTGATTTAAAAATTGCAAACTAAAATCGGCATTGTCTTGAGTGAAGAATGGTTCAAAAGTCGTGCTTTGGGACCCTCGATATAACATCTTACTTGTGCCAACATAGAGAGCTTCGCCATCTGACGACAATGATATAATTTCCTCAAGAGTAGGGATGCCTTGTGTTTGATCTATAATATTCCAAAGGTTAAAATCACTGATATTTAGATCAGAACTAGTGTCATAACCATAGAGGCCATCTGTTGCCCCAGCGTATAGATAGTTGTCTAATACTTCTATCGAAGTAATATTTAAGTTAGTAATGGTTGTAGACATAAATATTCCTCTGTCCCCATCAAACGAGACTATTCCAAAAGCCGAGGCAAGATAAACAACACCCTCTTTATCTATCGTTAGTGCATTAATCGTCTTGTTTGTATTGATTGAGGTATTTAGCTTGATATTGGGGATATTAATGACAGCGCCATCCTCCTTAAGCAAATCTATATTAGCATCATCGTAGATGATAATCAGTTGGTTATTGATAGGATCGTATTTAACTAAAGTTATACCGACATCACTGAGTCCATCAACCTTGGATATGAATCGAACAGCACCATCTTGCTTATTAATGATGATTAGATTCCAGAGATTAGAATAAACTATGGATTCTGGAGTCTGGGTGACGTAATTGCCAGATTGTTGAGGAAGATGAGATCTCCATTCTCCCAGAGCCAAACCGCCATTTTGACCTATAGACTTGACCCAAACCAAAATGAGTAATAAGCTTATAGCTGAATATTTCACAGTTTCTTATAGATGTTATTAATCTTGAGGTATTCAAACACCTCTTCAGTAACAAGATATTGTATGGATTTATCTTCTTTGAGGTTCTTGCGTAGATAGCTCGCAGAAATATCGAGCATAGGGGCATCGGCAAAACTAACATTTGGATGATCCCCTAGATCATATTGATCTGAGTTTCCTCTTTTGTATACATATATGTGGTGGTTTTGCAAGATCAGTTCATAGTTCTTCCATTTATGAAAACTATGGAGGTTGTCTCCCCCCATTATTAATGAAAACCTTTTTTGAGGGTATTTTTCTTTTAGATAACTCAGAGTATCTATTGTATATGAAGGACGAGGTAAACCAAACTCGACGTTGGATGATCTTATATGTTGATGCTCTCCAATAGCCAGGTTGAGTAAGTGAAGTCTATCATAATCCTTGGCAAGAGATTTTTGACTTTTAAACGGGTTCTGAGGACTTAAGACCATCCACAGTTCATCTAAGTCTGTATATTCTACCATATAATTAGCTATAATCATATGGCCGACATGGACGGGATTAAAAGAGCCAAAAAACAACCCAATATGACTCATGTTGAGGTCTTTTTTAATTACCCATCATTACTGGCATCACCAGCATGATCAACTCTTCTCCTTCTTCTTGATCTGCGGGCACGAGGATCCCCGCTCTATTAGGAGTGGACAACTTAAAGTTTACTTGTTCGGAGCCTATAACACCGAGCATCTCTATCAAAAACTTGGCGTTGAACCCTATATTCATAGAGTCACCATCATAGATGCAACTCAGTTGCTCTGTAGCCTCATTTGAAAAATCTAAATCTTGAGCCGAGATAGTCAAACTCCCCTCTGTTAAGTTAAGCACTACTTGATTGGTAGACTTATTGGCATAGATTGCTATACGTCTCAGAGAATTTTGAAAATCTCCACGATCCAGCCCCAAGATATTAGCATTATCATAAGGTATAACAGCATTATAATCTGGATACTTAGCATCAATCAGTCGAATGATGATCTGAGTATCTTCCAATCTAAAAAATACGTTGTTACTATTATAGCTCAACTCTATTTCTTGATCGCTGCTGAGTGCATTTTTGAGGAGCATTAGGCCTTTCTTAGGCACGATGATAGAGTTTGGTTTGTTCTGGCCCTCTGTTTTGAAAGAGTATTTGACCAACTTATGGGCATCTGTTGCTACAAAGATCAATGAATCTTCTTCAATTTGAAAGTATAAGCCTTGCATCGCCATGCGTAGCTCATCATTGCTGGTGGCAAATAGTGTCTTGGTTAGCACCTTAGACATAATATCACCACCGATGTTGAGAGATTCTACATCGGTCGAGGTTGGCAACTCAGGGTAATCTTCTGCAGCATCGCCTGACAATTTATATCTACCATAGGCTGAGGTAATCTTAATGGCTCGAGTCCCTTGATCAACCTCAAGGGTAATCGGTTGTTCTGGAAGAGCCTTGAGCGTATCGAGCAAAATTTTGGCCGGTATGGCAATCTCGCCTCCTTCTTCCATAGCAACTTCCAATGTTGTTATGATAGTTGTCTCGAGGTTGGAGGAGGTTATAGTAAGTACATTGTCTGTCAAATTGAACAAAAAATCCTCCAAAATTGGCAATACGGTATTTGATCCTATCACTCCGTTTGCCAGGCTAAGTTTCTTTAATAACTCTGAGGACGATACACTAAACTTCATGCGCTTGGGTTAAAGTCTGACTTGTGAGATTTAAAAAATTAAAACTAAGCAAAATTAAGACAATCCACGTGGTCCATAGATCATTCAAATCATCGCAGCTTTAATTACATTTGCCGCTCAAATAAGAAAAATATATTTGGCAAACCTTAGCATACCCCCAGCCATTAGCTCCTTAGATTCGATTATCTGGCCAGAAGTAGATGTAGTCCAGGCCTCTAATGGGATCAAAATCTATCAAGTTCACAAACCTAAAACAGAAATTGTTCTTATCGAAATTGTCTTTGGTGCTGGCAGATTGCAAGAATCCAAACATCTCTCCTCTTCTTGTACGGCGGCTCTTCTGACCGAGGGTACAGCACTAAAGTCAAGCCAAGAAATAGCTGAAATATTTGATTACCATGGAGCCTCAATCAGGGTCAAATCAGACTTTGATAGCTTGTCAATCAAGATGGTCTGTATGGCCAAATATTTTAATGCCCTCAAAGAGGTTCTCCAAGAGATACTGCTCCATCCTGCCATCCCTCAGGAGGAACTTACCCTCTTAAAAAAAAGAAGGAGCGAACGGCTCAAAACAGACCTACGCAAGAATGACTTGATTTCCTATCGAAAACTGACAGAGGCTCTCTATGGTTATCAGCATCCATATGGATATAATAGCGATCAATCCAAGTATGATGCACTCGAAAGAGAAGATTTAGTAACACATTACAAAGACCTTTTTACTGCCCAAAACTGTGCTGTTTTTGTAGCAGGTGACATCTCTACGGGAACCGCCAAAGCTATTCAATCTATGATTAATAGCATCCCGTCTGGCAATATTATAGAACCTCACATATATAAAAAAAGACCGTCATCGCTCAAAAAGATTACTTGTGGGGGGAACCCCTTACAAACATCCATACGCATGGGTAGAACATGTTTTAAGCGTAATCACGAGGATTACCATAAGCTTTTATTTGTCAATACTGTTTTAGGGGGATACTTTGGCAGTAGGCTGATATCCAATATACGGGAAGAAAAAGGGTTGACCTATGGTATCTATTCTATGATCGACACACATCTTACAGATGGGTCATTGATGATCTCCAGTGAGGTGGCCAATGAGAATGTCTTTCTGACCACCAATGAGATATATAAAGAAATGGATCATCTATGTCAACATAAAATAACTCAGAAAGAATTAGATCTGGTCAAAAACTATATCTGCGGGATGTATGTAAACTTTTTTGATGGGCCACTAAATAGTATAAGGGCAATAAAATCATTAGTTTTGAATGGTATTCCCTTATCGGAATTAAATACCCTTATAGACATATCTCGCTCAGTTAGTTCAGAAGATATACTTAACACGTCACAACAATATCTAAATAGGAATGATTTTTGGATAGTGACAGTTGGTGCATCATAGATTGATCTACCAAAAAATTATTAGCAGAAGAATTTAATGGGACTATTCAGTTTTTTTAGACAAGAATTAGCTATTGATCTTGGCACCGCCAATACCCTTATCGTATATGATGATGAGGTTGTTGTGGATGAACCATCAATAGTGGCTATGGATCGCAATTCACGAGAATTATTAGCGGTAGGGACCAAAGCCATGCATATGCATGAGAAAACTCATAGCAATATTTTGACCGTAAGGCCATTGAAAGATGGCGTTATCGCCGATTTTCAAGCTGCAGAAAACATGATTCAAGGCATGATTAATATGGTCGAAGGTCGCCGCAAATTTTTTGCACACCTCAAGATGGTCATTTGTATCCCTTCGGGGATTACCGAAGTAGAAAAAAGAGCCGTTTTCGATTCTGCCGATCATGTCGATGCTAAAGAAACCTATCTCATACACGAACCTATGGCCGCTGCTCTCGGAATCGGGATAGATGTCTTAGAACCGATGGGAAATATGATCATCGATATAGGGGGTGGAACTACAGAAATAGCAGTAATAGCATTATCTGGTATAGTCACCGATCAATCAATCAGGACCGCAGGTGATGAACTCAACGAAGACATTATAGAATATGTCAAAAGGATGCATAATCTCCTGATAGGAGAGCGGACAGCAGAGGTCATCAAAAAAGAAGTAGGAGCAGCTATCCCGGACATAGAGAATCCTCCCCCACCTCTTGCCGTCAATGGTAGAGATCTTTTGACTGGTATTCCGAAGCAAATCTTGGTCAATCATATCGAAGTCGCAGAAGCCCTAGATAAGTCAATCGCCAAAATAGAAGATGCCGTAATTAGAGCCCTTGAAGAAACCCCACCTGAACTAGCCTCAGATATATATCGTACGGGGATATATCTTACAGGAGGAGGAGCATTGTTGAGAGGGTTGGATAGCCGCATAAGTGAAAAGACAAAGCTTAATGTATTCGTTGCGGATGATCCCCTTAGAGCGGTGGTTAGAGGTACAGGAATTGCGCTTCAAAATACAAGCAAGTTTACTTTTTTAATGGATAGAAGGAGCATGTAGCCATGTTATCATTATTTGGCATAGCGCAGAAATATGCACATATATTGCTCTTTATATTCATCGAGATTATTTGTTTAAACCTGATAGTCCGTTTTAATTCTAATCAAAATAGCATAATAAAAAATTCTGCTAGCCAAGTATCTGGCTCTATATTCAAACAGACCTCTCGTCTTAATGAATTATTAGATCTTGAAAAAGACAATGCACGACTGGCCGCTGAAAATGCTGAGCTTATTAGAGAAGTTATTGTATTGTCAGACAAATTAAATAATCAGAAAAAGCAGGATGAGGAATTCGTCTATGATGTGACCTCTGCCAAAATATTGAGCCAGAGCATCCGCTCTCTTCGCAACACCATAATAATCAATAAGGGCCAACAGGATAGCTTAAAGACAGATATGGGTATTATAACTCTCCAAGGAGTTGTAGGTAAGTTGACCTCCGTAAGTACCAACTATTCTTCAGGATTGAGTCTCCTAAATATAGACACCCGTATCAGCGCCACCTTAAAGAGCAATAATTATTACGGAACAATAACCTGGCCAGGCAACTCAATTTCAGAACTCGAGTTGCAAGGCATACCTAATCATGCAAGTATTTCTGTTGGAGACACGATAGTTACAAATGGTTATTCTACTATTTTTCCTCCTAACATTGTGATTGGAACCGTTATCGACTGGTCACTAGAAAAATCAGGAGAATATTTTAACGTAAAGGTTGAGCCTTCTGTCTCGTATGGTAATCTCGATAATGTTTATATTATTAACAATCTTTCGTCCACAGAATTAAAAGAGCTCAATGAATAGCTCACACCTTCTCAAGATTAGTGTTCATACTATTATCATATTATCTATGCAGATACTATTGCTGCTTAACTTTTCTTTTCCCATAGGAGATCGATACTCGTTAAGTATTTATTTGTATCCCCTAATTATCATCTTGACACCCCTTGCTGTTTCTAAGAGTCTTATTCTCATTGTCGCTTTTATTATTGGCTTATTTATAGATTACTTCTATCAATCATTTGGCGTTCATTCAGCATCATTAGTATTCGTAGCATTTATCAGGCCATATGTCCTCAACATTATAGAGCCTCGAGGAGGTTATAGGGCGGACAACTTGCCGACTACCCAATACTATGGTTTTGGATGGTTCCTAAGCTATAGCGCTATTTTATTGTTTGTTCATTTGCTGGTATACTTTTCTTTAGATGCATTTTCGATGGTATACATAGAAAAAATCCTTGTCAACACACTATTAAGCTTTGTTGCATCATTTCTTATACTGAATATGTATCAAATTATCTCGAGACAATAGACAATGTAGTGGAATATAAAGAGCGATATAAAATAATACTTATCATTTTTTTTCTTGGTTCCGGTGTTTTAATAGCTAATCTATTCAATCATCAGATTATAGATGCGGACTATAGCAATAGAGCAGAAAATAGAACTTTAATTAAAAAAACCATTAAGCCTTCTCGAGGAATTATCCTAGACAGAAATGATAATCTAATTGTGATCAATGAACCGACCTATCAATTGGAAATGATCAGTAATGAAGTACAAGATGATTTTAATAAAGAGGAATTTTGCCAGCTATTGAGCATCTTGCCTACAGAATACAACCAAGCCATAGAGATAGCACAATCGAGAAAGTATTTCAGAAGCCATCTGCCCATTACCATTTTTGACAATATTAGCCCTGTAGTATATTCTACCTTTCAGGAACACTTGCACAAGTATCCAGGTTTTTATCCTGTCATTAAGAGCAGGAGATCATATCCTCATCCAGTAGGGGCCCATATGCTAGGATATGTATCAGAGGTTAATTCGCAAGAGATAGAGACCAATAGAGGATTTGAAATAGGTGATGTAAAGGGATCAAGTGGGCTAGAGAGATCCTACGACTACTACCTGAGAGGGACCAAAGGGCTCGAATACCTCCTAAAAGATAACTTAGGAAAAGAGATCGAAGAATATAAATATGGTCAAAACGATTCTCTAGCACAAAGTGGCAAAAACATCGTGTCAAGTATTGATATTGACCTTCAAAAGTATGCGGAGCAATTACTCCAGCAAAAGAGAGGTAGTGTTGTTGCTATAGAGCCCAGCACAGGAGAAATCTTGGCCATGGCAAGCAGCCCTACATATGATCCAAATAATTTATCTTTTGGCAAGGATCGATCCAAGACTTTTTTAAGTCTATTATCTGATTCTCTCAACCGTCCATTCTTAGATAGATCAATCCAAGCTAAGTATCCTCCTGGATCTATATTCAAACCAATTTTAGGACTCATAGCAATGCAAGAAGGGGTATCATATCCATCTAAGTCCATGAACTGCTCAGGAGAGTACGTCATCAATGAGAAAAAAGGATTTATACAAGGCTGTCGAGATCACCCTAAACCTTATAATATTCAAACGGCACTACAATATTCTTGCAACACCTATTTCTACCAGATGATGCGTGACTTTATCAATCATTATGGATACAGAAATCCAGGAAAGGGTTTGGATTTATTAAACGACTACTTGAAGAGATTTGGCTTAGGCAATAAACTGGGCGTTGACTTAGATGAAGAAATTGATGGTTTTCTTCCCACTACGGCATACTACAATGATCAATATAAATGTAATGAGTGTTGGCGATCAACATATATCCTGTCATTGGGTATCGGACAAGGAGAGTTACAATTAACGACCATACAAATGGCAAACTTGGCAGCCATCCTAGCCAATAGAGGATACTATATAACTCCCCACCTTATAAAAGAAATCGATGGGGAGGATCTTAATCCCAAATTTACAAGCCCCAATACTGTCGGGATTGATTCCGTATTGTTTGATCCAGTCATTCAAGGCATGGAGCGTGTCGTGGATAGTGGCTCTGGTTATAGAGCCTATACCCCTGGGATTAGGATTGCTGGCAAGACTGGCACTTCCCAGAATCCTCAAGGGATTGATCATTCTGTTTTTTTTGCCTTTGCTCCGATAGAAAACCCCAAAATAGCTGTGGCCGTATTTGTTGAGAATGCAGGAGGAGGTGGAACCTATGCAGCTCCTATGACAGGATTGCTCATAGAGCAATATATTAATGGCTCAATCGCTCCTAATCGCAAGCCTCTAGAACAAACAATCAAAGAAACTGATTTACTTTATCTAAATTAAAGACTCCAAAAGTGATAATATCAGCCATCGTGGCAAAAGGCTCTAACAATATAATAGGCAAAGACAATGATCTACCTTGGCACTTGCCTGGTGATTTAAAATGGTTCAAAGCCAAGACTCTTAATCGACATATTATTATGGGACGTAAGTCATTTGAGTCATTGCCTGGGATCCTTCCTAAGCGTGTACATATCGTAGTGACTAGAGATCCTCAGTACTATCACAGTGGTATTGTTATAAAGAACTCTATACCTGATGCCTTGGCATATGCCAAATCTCAAGGCGAAGAAGAAGTCTTCATTCTTGGTGGAGGCAATATTTATGCACAGACTGCGTCATTGTGGAATCGCCTTTATCTTACAGAGGTCAATGCAAGTCCAATGGGCGACACCTCATTTCCAGAGATTGATTATGAATCTTTTAACCTCATTTTTGAGGAAGCACATAAATCAGACCAAAAGAATCAATATTCGTATACCTTTAAGATATACGAAAGAGGGCTTTAGGTGACACATAATATATCAGAAGATTTTTTACACTATATCTGGAAGATTAAGAACTTTAATCTGAAACACTTGACAAGCACCACAGGTCAAGACATTCATATCACTAATTTTGGTGTCCACAACCACGACTCTGGACCCGACTTTCTCAACGCCTCCATATTAATAGATGATTTGGCTTGGCACGGACACATAGAAATGCATATACGATCGTCTGATTGGATACAACACAATCACTCACAAGATCCAGCATATGATAGTGTCATACTACATGTGGTGCTGGATAATGATCAAACAATCCTTGATAAAAACGGGAAGCCCATCCCTACGATAGTTTTAAAATCTAGAATAGATCCTAAAACGTTCAACGCATATCGTTTGTTGATCCATAAAAAGAGCCCTATTCCTTGCAGTTCTTGGATCCAACATGTTAATGATATTACTAAATCCTCTATGATTGAAAAGGTTCTTGCAGAGAGGTTGACCCAGAAAAGTGAAGAAATATTAACAAGTTTAAAGCAAAATAGTGGTGATTGGAACGAAACCATATATCAAAGACTCTTGTGGAGTTTTGGCCTAAAGGTCAATGCTGAAGCTTGCCTCAGACTAAGCTCTCTACTACCATACAAGATACTCCTCAAACATCGAGATGATGTATTATTACTTGAGAGCTTATTGTTTGGTGTTGCAGGATTAATCCCACATGAGTCAAACGAATATATCAGACAGCTCCAAGAGCATTTTTCTTTTTTAAAGACAAAGTATAATCTTTCTCAAATGAAAGCTGTAGAATGGAAATTCATGAGAATGCGTCCCTCGGGATTTCCGACTATAAGAGTAGCTCAGTTCGCTCGATTAATTAATAGTAATAAAAGACTTGACAAAATCATCTTTGATCAAAATATACCTCAACTCCAAAAACACTTTAACATCAAAGTAGAAGATGGGTATTGGTATGATCACTATACTTTTGAAGCGACTAGTCCTCCCAAGAAAAAAACCATCGGTCAGCAGAAGTTATATTCTATCTTGATCAATAGTGTCGCTCCATTACAATATGCTTATGGTATATATGTACAGGATGACTCATTTAAAAAATCTGCCATTGACTTGTTAGACTCTATCCCTCCCGAGTCTAATTATATTATTAGAGATTGGAAAAAGATCGGTTTGCCATCCACATCGGCTAGTCATTCTCAAGGACTGCTCCATTTAAAAAAGCACTACTGTGACCGACATAAGTGCTTAAGTTGTAGAATCGGCCATCAAGTATTCAAAAAGATTCAAAGTGCTTAGAGAGTACATCATTAAAATTCTTCTCCTTCCATTCTCTGTCATATATGGCCTGATTATCTCTATACGAGATTTCTTATATCGATTCTCATTCCTTAAATCTGTCTCTTTTAATCTTCCGGTAATCGGAGTTGGCAATCTGGCTGTTGGAGGTTCTGGCAAAACGCCACATGTTGCCTATATTATCGATATACTCAGACCTTACCTAAGGCTTGGAGTCATGAGTAGAGGATATAAAAGAAAAACAAAAGGGTATCGCTTAGTCCATCAATATGACACTGCAGAGACGGTAGGAGACGAGCCTCTACAACTTTTTCTTCGATATCCAGATATTGAAGTAGCAGTATCAGAAAGTCGTTCTGTAGGAATCCCTTATCTCTTATCTCATAAGCCAGATTTACAAGCCATCATCCTTGACGATAGTTATCAACATCTGAGTGTCACCCCAGGCCTTAATGTTTTAATTACCGATTATGCCAAACCCTATTATGAAGATCTCTTACTACCTACAGGAAGGTTAAGAGAGTGGAGAACAGGCGCCGAAAGAGCCGATATTATAATCGTAAGCAAATGTCCAGATAGTTTAAACACATTGGAACAACAACGTATCATAAACCATATCAATCCCAGCACTAAGCAGTCCGTATTCTTCTCCAAGTATACTTACGGGAGACCTTATCATATCTTTACAGGAGAAGAGGTCTCATTGTCAGATTATTCCTCGACATTATTAATTACGGCCATTGCGTCCACGGATTATCTGATTCAATATTTAGAAACAGAAATCTCAGAAGTTCGCCCTTATTCTTTTGAGGATCATCACCTTTTTTCGGCTCATGAAATCTCTAGTTTACACCATACCTATCAACTTATTCCCTCAGAAAGAAAAATCATACTTACTACTGAAAAGGATGCAACTCGTATCGCCCTACACCATAGGTATCTTATAGAACAACAGGTAGACATATATGCCCTTCCGATACAAGTAGCCTTCTTAGATCAAAGCGAAGCTTTATTTAATGACACTATTCGCAGATTTTTATTGAATTTTACGTCGTGATCAGATGTCATCTCTTCATATTCTTATTCTCCTTGGCTGCGATCACCCATGGTCAAGTCAGCTTTTGGGATTATAACCCCAAATTATTCTACCAATTAGATCATTTACAAACCAGCTATCCTGGGCTATATAAGGCACATTCTGCCATCAGATATAATGACCCTACCCTGTACATCACATTATTGGATTCCTTAAGTAGTAGAAAAGATCATTTCAGCAAGCAATATGTCATGGACATTTTACAAGAGTATGATCAGCTACAGGGGGCACTTAGTGATACCCTTCCTATATATACAGACCACAGAGGGATATTCAATACGTTCTATCGGGGCAACTTTCACCTCATAAAGATTCAAAAGCCACAATTCTTCTTGACAATTGATCCTATGCTATCTATACATGGAGGAAACAACAAAGGAGAATCCATCTACCAGAATACGAGAGGCATCAAAGTCCGAGGGAGTATAGATCAAAAATTTTATTTCTATAGTTCTCTGTATGAAAACCAAAGAAAATTTCTCCCTTTTATCAATACTCGAATACAACGCTGGAATGCCATCCCGGGTCAAGGGTTTTACAAAGAATATCAAAGTAGCGTTCTGCCCTCCTTTAATGGATGGGACTATCTCAATGCACAAGCATATGTTGGGACGAAGATCTCTCCTTCTATCGATCTTCAATTTGGGTTTGGTAATCACTTCATTGGAGATGGACATAGATCCATGCTATTAAGTGACTATGCGCACAACCATCTTTATCTTAAACTAAATACCGTCGTCTGGAAGCTACACTATCAAAACCTATTTACAGAGCTTGCTCCGATAGGAAGTCGAGATAATAATGGAGATGAACTGCTTCCTAAAAAATATATGGTTGCGCACTACTTGAGTTTTAAAGCTTCACCACAGTTAAGCATTGGACTATATGAAGCAGTTGTCTTCAGTAGAAATAACCAATTTGAATGGCAATATCTTAATCCATTGATTTTATATAGGTCCGTTGAGCAGTTTTTGGATAGTCCAGACAATGTTCTTCTTGGCTTAAATCTGAGCTATATTCCTCGATCAAAGATGAAGCTATATGGTCAGTTGATGATTGATGAATTTCGAACCGACCAAATATTTAGTAACAATGGATGGTGGGGCAACAAAATCGGTTATCAACTCGGTATCAAGGCCTTTGACCTCTTTAAAATCAACAATTTCAGTGGTTTTTTAGAGTATAATACAGCACGTCCTTATACCTATACACATAGAGTTACCTCGGAAGATAATTACGTGCTGACAAGTTATAGTCATTACAATCAAGCCTTGGCTCATCCATTAGGTGCTAATTTTAGAGAGGTTATAGGGCAATTGAAATATGCACCCCATAATCAATGGACCTTTTCAGTGAGGTTTGTAAAAGCCAGATACGGTGATAGTGCTGAACAAAATGTTGGTTTTGATATTCTACTTGATAATGAAACAAGGTCTGAAGATTTTGGTAATGTGACTGGACAGGGCAGACAGATTGATGTTACTATATTAGAAACGATGGTTCGTTTTGAACCCTTCCCTAGATACTATATTGATTTACGATATTTGTATCGAAATCAAACAGGAGAAATACCCGTTGATAATTCTAAGGTCAGTTTTATAAGTTTAGGTATTACGGCTAATTTGTTTAATCAAGAGATAGACTATTGAGTACATTAAAAAATGATATATCATCCATTCTAAGAGATCGTATCCTGGTACTTGATGGAGCCATGGGTACGATGATCCAGCGGTATAAGTTAACAGAAAGCGATTATCGTGGAGATCTAATGGCTGATTACCATATGGATATCAAGGGCAATAATGAGCTCCTTTCTCTTACTCAGCCAGATATTATACAAGAGATCCATGAGTCATATTTAGCTGCTGGTTCTGATATCATCGAGACCAACACCTTCAGTGCTAATAGAATCTCTCAGGCAGACTATGATATGGAGGCTCATTGCTATGAGATGAACAAGCGCAGCGCAGAGATTGCTACATTGGCAACAGAAAAATTTACCACGGTTGATAAGCCACGATATGTCGCAGGTGCGCTTGGCCCAACTAATAGGACAGCATCCTTATCACCTGATGTTAATGACCCTGGCTATCGAGCTATCTCCTTTGATGAATTGGTGGACGCTTACCTAGAGCAAGCCAGAGGTTTAGTAGATGGTGGGTCCGATCTACTTTTGATAGAAACAGTATTTGACACTCTTAATTGCAAGGCGGCATTATTTGCATTAGATCTCCTCTTTGAAGAGAAAGGCCAAGAGTGGCCTATTATGGTATCAGGGACAATCACTGACGCCAGCGGTAGAACTCTAAGTGGTCAAACTGTCGAGGCTTTTTGGATATCGGTATCGCATATGCCTTTGCTATCGGTGGGACTGAATTGTGCTTTGGGAGCTAAAGAACTCACCCCATTTCTCAAGGACCTGGCAGCCATAGCGACCTGTCCTGTAAGTGCCTATCCAAATGCTGGACTGCCTAATGAGCTTGGGGAATATGATCAAGGAGCTGACGAAATGGGTGCTTTTATTAGAAGTTTTGCCAACACTGGCCTGGTCAATATTATAGGAGGTTGCTGTGGGACCACACCTGATCATATTTCTGTCATGGCCCAAAATGTACAAGGTATAAAACCGAGAACCTACGACCTGAACAATCAATACAGCATGTATAGCGGTCTCGAACCTTTGATTGTTAGAGAGAATATAAACTTCATCAATGTTGGTGAACGCACAAATGTCACTGGTTCAAGAAAATTTGCTCGACTTATAAAAGAGGGCAGCTATGAGGAGGCACTCAGTGTCGCCAGACATCAAGTAGAAGGTGGGGCACAGATCATAGATGTAAATATGGATGAAGGGCTCTTAGACTCCAAAAAAGAGATGAAAGAGTTCTTAAATCTAATGATGTCAGAACCTGATATAGCAAAGCTCCCAATCATGATTGACTCCTCTAAGTTTGAAGTCATCGAAGAAGGCTTAAAATGCGTACAGGGGAAATGTATAGTCAACTCTATATCATTAAAAGAAGGCGAGGAGCAGTTTATAGCCCAAGCCAAAACTGTCAAAAGATATGGAGCCGCTGCAGTCGTCATGGCATTTGATGAAGAAGGACAAGCAGACTCAATTCAAAGAAAAGTAGACATCAGCAAAAGGGCCTACGATATATTAGTTAATGAAGTAGGTTTTGATCCCAAAGATATCATCTTCGATCCCAATGTTTTTGCCATAGCAACAGGTATCGAAGAGCACAATGGTTATGGTTTAAACTTTATCGAAGCCACCGAGCAGATCAAAAAACTCTGTCCAGGAGTTAAGATTAGTGGAGGGGTTAGCAATATTTCCTTTTCATTCAGAGGAAATAATAAGGTTCGAGAAGCGATGCACAGCGTATTCTTATATCATGCGATTAAAAAAGGCATGGATATGGGTATCGTCAATGCAGGCATGATGGAAATCTATGATGATATCCCAAAAGACCTCAGAGATCTCCTAGAAGACACCATCTTTAATCGCACCCCTGATGCAACAGATAGACTCATTGCTTATGCGCAAAATGTCAAAGGCTCTGGCAAATCGAGAGTAGTAGATCTCTCCTGGAGAGATACCACGGTGTCCAAGAGAATTGAATATGCCCTGGTCAAAGGCATCACCGAGTTTATCGAGGCCGACGCCAAGACTGCTATGGAAGAGCTTTCGTCTCCTCTAAAAGTCATCGAAGGTCCACTCATGGACGGAATGAATGTTGTGGGAGATCTTTTTGGTTCAGGCAAGATGTTCTTACCACAAGTAGTCAAGAGTGCCAGGGTAATGAAAAAAGCTGTTGCCTTTTTAACACCATATATCGAAGAAGAAAAGGAAGGGGTCATCCAGACCAAAGGAAAGATACTCCTTGCCACGGTCAAAGGAGATGTCCATGATATCGGCAAAAACATTGTAGGAGTCGTTTTGGCATGCAACAACTTTGAAATTATAGACCTTGGAGTGATGGTTCCTGCAACTAAAATATTAGATGAGGCGCAACGCTTAAATGTAGATATTGTTGGCCTTAGTGGATTAATCACACCGTCCTTAGACGAGATGGTCAATGTTGCTACGATGATGCAGGAGAGGGGGATGTCTATACCCTTATTGATCGGTGGAGCGACCACTAGTAAAACCCATACCGCTCTTAAGATAGAACCCGCCTATCAAGGTGCCACCATCTATGTACTTGATGCCTCCCGTAGTGTCGGTGTAGCAAGTATCCTAACCTCCGAAGATGAAAACAACAAAAGCAATTTCATCTTGGATACCAAAGCAGAATATGAAAAAGTGCGAATCCATCGCACAAAAGCGACTAAAACAAAAGACTACCTATCAATTGAAGAGGCCCGAAAGAAAAAGCACCAAATTGATTGGAATAATTATCAATCACTCAAGCCTCGTCAGTTAGGTACTCATTCCTTGCTCGATTATGATCTATCTGAGCTGGTTGATTATATAGACTGGACCCCATTTTTTAGTAGTTGGCAACTCAAAGGAAAATATCCAGAAATTTTCAAAGATTCTGTCATCGGTATTGAAGCGCAAAAGCTATATGACGATGCACAAGCAATGATTGAAACACTAATTAAAGAAAAGTGGCTTACGGCAAATGGAGTGTTTGGCTTATATCCTGCCTACAGTAACCAAGAGGATATTATTATCAATAATCAAGGAAAAGACTTTCGCCTGTTTGGCCTCAGACAACAAAGAAAGAAGAGTCAAAAACTGCCACAGTTATCGCTTGCAGATTATATAGCTCCTAATGGCTATGAGGATTATATAGGCACTTTTGCCGTAACAACAGGTCTCAAGATTGAGCATAAAGTAAAAGCTTTTGAGCAAGCTCAAGATGATTATAATAGCATCTTACTCAAGTCTATTGCAGATCGTTTTGCTGAGGCTTTTGCAGAGAAACTACATGAGCTGATTAGAACCGATTATTGGGGATATCAAACAGCTACCTTTGATAAAGAAAGCCTCATAAAGGAAAAATATCAAGGTATAAGGCCAGCGCCAGGTTATCCAGCATGTCCTGATCATACTCAGAAAGAGACCCTTTTTGACCTGATGGAAGCTACTTCGAGGACTGGCATTATTCTCACCGAAAGCCTCGCTATGTATCCTGCTGCATCTGTAAGTGGATATTATATAAGTCATCCGGATTCCAAATATTTTGGTCTTGGACAAGTATCTCTTGATCAAGTTACTGACTACGCAAATCGTAAAGGAATCAGTATTCAATCAGCAGAAAAAATGCTCTTCCCTTCTCTTAACTATAAGGATTAACATCAGTGTCACTAGAAAAATCCATACGACCTGAAGATGAAATCTCCTTAGATGATTTTCTGAGGGGGATAAAGTATTGGTTGTTAAAGGTTACTAAGAACTGGGTGCTTTTTCTTGTCCTTATCAGCACTTGTATTGCTGGACTCTTGCTATGGAGAACAACTCAAAAGCCTACTTACAATGCACAACTTACCCTCATGTTAAGTGATGATGGGGCTAGTTCTTTATCGGGACTTTCAGGAGTTTTAGGGCAATTTGGACTGCCTGTGTCAAGTGGCAAGTATAATATCGACAAACTGATCGAAATCTCGAGGTCAAGGAGAATTGTCGAATCGGTCCTCAATAAAGAGATCGTCGTCGCCAATCAAAGCGATAAAATTGCTAATCACATCATCAATTTTTATGAATTAGCAGAGGTTTGGGAAAGTGATGCTCACACTCAGAAGGATATCATCATTACTGATGACTCCTCTATGGACGCTTATAATTATATTATCAAAAATTTGTACCACTTAGTTGTTGGACATAATGGATCTGATGGATTATTAAGTACGGACTATGGTCGAGATCACTACATCATGACTTTCGAGTTTAACTCAATATCTGAAGAGCTTTCGATTGCTTTTTTGAAGGAACACTTTAATGCATTGAGGAGTTTCTACATTGAAAAATCAATCGAGAAGCAAAAAAAGACCTTTGATATCGTCAAATCAAAGAAAGATTCAATCTCTCGTGCTCTACGACAGACTGAGCGTGAAATTGCAATAGAAAAGGATAAAAATTCTCAGGCTTTTCGAAGTTCGAGCTCAACGAAGCTATCCGACTTGTCTACGCAATCATTAATATTAAAAACCGCATACGCCAAAGCTGAAGAGAATCTGGCCATTGCGGACTTGGCCTTGCAGGATAGAAGTCCATTAATACAAATAATTGACGCCCCGATGAATCCTATAAGACCTAATGAGCCAAGCCTCTTTCGGTTGGTCTTTTTGGGATTGATTCTCGGTCTTTTTGGGGGATTCCTTTTGTTAGGCATCAATCATGTCAGAAGACTATAAATGAGTCTATCAAAGCTTAAAGATTAATTGTAGGTTTGTGGACTGTTTTCAAAAAAACTGAAAATGCCAGAAGTTGAAAAAGAGTCTCATCTTAGAAGTATTCTTAAGGGTCTTACATGGAGAGTGATTGCCACATCAACTATTTTTACTATTACTTATTTCACAACGGGAGAAATGGATACCGCGATTCAGGTGGCGTCTATTGAGTTTGTGATCAAGTTGATAATTTATTATATGCATGAGCGAGCCTGGCAGGCAGTACCCAGAGGAAGTATCCGAAAGATAAACCCATTCAAAAAATAGTTTTGTCGCAAGAAAACATCCACACCATCTTTGATCAGCTCGTACAACGAGATGAGAGACAAAAGTTTTTAAATCAAAATAGCAAGGTATATTGGTTGACAGGATTGTCAGGCTCTGGGAAAAGTACCATAGCCAAAGGTGTGGAAAGAAAATTGTTTGCTCAGGGTTTCTTTGCTCAGGTCTTAGATGGAGACAATATACGCTCAGGCATTTCCAATAACCTAACATTCAACCTAGAAGATAGAGAAGAAAATATCCGTAGAATATCCGAGGTAGCTAAGCTATATGTTAACAGTGGCATCATCACACTTTGTTCTTTTATTAGTCCTACAAGAGAAATTCGTTCGATGGCCAAAAACATCATCGGTTCAAGTGATTTTTATGAGATATATATAAATACATCCCTAGAGTTGTGTGAAGATAGAGATGTCAAAGGACTATATAAGAAAGCTCGTAACGGCCTGATAAAAGGATTTACGGGTATCGATTCGCCATACCAAGAACCTCTAGCTGCAGATTATGTTGTAACAACACAATCCCAAACGGTAGACGAGAGTGTGAATAATCTATATAACTTCATTGTTAAAAATTCGAAATTGATATAATCAATGGACTATAATATCAGTCATCTTAAGGAATTAGAATCAGAATCAATATTCATTCTAAGAGAGGTTGCCGCTCAGTTTGAGCGACCAGTAATTATGTTTTCAGGAGGTAAGGATTCTATACTTATTGTGCATCTGGCTCATAAAGCATTTTATCCTGCCAAGATTCCTTTTCCCCTTCTTCATGTTGATACGGGACATAACTTTCCTGAGACTATTTCGTACAGAGATAATCTTGTAGATAAGTTAGGAGCCAAACTAATCGTAGGATCTGTAGATGAAGCAATCAAGTCTGGATTGGTGGTAGAAGAGAAAGGTATCAATGCTAGCAGAAATATGCTTCAAATAGCGGTGCTCTTAGAAGCATTAGAAAAAGGCAAGTTTGATGCCGCTATGGGAGGGGCTCGAAGAGATGAAGAAAAAGCTCGTGCAAAGGAGCGGTTCTTTTCTCATAGAGACGAGTTTAGTCAATGGGACCCAAAAAATCAACGTCCTGAGCTTTGGAATTTGTTCAATGGGAAGAAAAACATGGGTGAGCATTTTAGAATCTTCCCGATTAGTAACTGGACTGAACTGGATGTGTGGCAATATCTTGCTATGGAAAATGTTGATCTTCCATCTCTTTATTTCTCACATGAAAGAGAGGTTTTTGAAAGAGAAGGAACCCTGTTAGCAGACTGTGATTATATCACCAAGAGACCAGAGGAAAAAGTATTCAAAGAAACCGTCCGATGTAGAACTATCGGAGATATGACGTGCACAGGAGTTTGGAAGTCCGATGCCTCTACTGTTGAAGATATCATAGCCGAGGTAGCAACGACAAGGATGACCGAACGAGGAGGAAGAACTGATGATAAGAGGAGTGAAACAGCAATGGAGGATCGAAAAAAAGAAGGTTATTTCTAAAACTCTTTGCTAGAACAAAATCAAAAAGATAATAATGACTCAAGATAATAATACAGAACTATTAAGATTTACTACAGCAGGAAGTGTAGACGACGGTAAGTCAACATTGATAGGGAGACTATTGTATGATAGCAAGAGCATATTTCAAGATCAATATGATCAAATAAAAGATGCTACAGAAAGAAGAGGAGAAGAAGGGATCAATCTAGCCCTATTAACCGATGGCCTTAAATCCGAAAGGGAGCAAGGCATAACCATTGATGTTGCTTATAGATACTTCAGTACTCCTAAGAGAAAGTTTATCATAGCCGATACTCCAGGGCATATACAGTATACACGCAATATGGTTACTGGGGCCTCTACGGCCAATGTTGCCCTCATACTTATAGATGCTCGACATGGTGTAGTAGAACAAACAAGACGACATGCTATTATCGCATCTTTGCTCCAGATACCTCATATCGTAGTTTGTATCAATAAAATGGACCTCGTAGACTTCAGTCAAAAAGAATACGATAAAATCCAAGAGGCTTTTGAAAGTTTTGCAGCAAAACTTGATGTGGTCGATGTTCATTTCATTCCAATATCGGCCTTGCTAGGTGATAATGTAGTAACCCGGTCAAAAAAGACTGCATGGTATGATGGACCAACCTTGATGTATTATTTAGAAAATGTACACATCGCCAGTGATCATAACTTTATAGACGCACGGTTTCCTGTCCAATTCGTAATTCGTCCTAATACAGATGAGTTTCATGACTATAGAGGCTATGCAGGAAGATTAGCAGGAGGTATTATGAAAAAAGGAGATAAGGTTACTCTGCTTCCTACTGGCTTTACAACTAAGATTAAATCCATAATGGGACCAGATGGTGAGCAAGAGCAAGCATTCCCTCCTCAATCTGTAACAGTATTATTAGAAGATGATTTAGACCTCAGTCGTGGAGATATGATCGTCAGGGAAAACAACCAGCCAGAGATTACCCAGGATATAGAGGTTATGTTATGTTGGTTTAATAGCAACAAGCCCCTACAGGCAAGAGGCAAATATAGCATCAAGCATACAAGTCAAGATGCAAGATGCATTGTTAAGGAGATCAGGTATAAATTAGATATAAACTCCTTACATAGAGATGTAGAAGATAAGGAGATAAATATGAATGATATAGCACGAGTAGTCTTGCGTACTACTAAGCCATTATTTATTGACTCCTATAGAAAGAATCGTAATACAGGAAGTATCATCTTGATCGATGAAGCATCAAATAATACTGTTGCTGCAGGAATGATCATCTAAGAATTCATATCTTTTTGAGGTGCTAAGAAGCCCCCTTATTATTCTTGGTTTTGGTAGATCCGGGACAACTTGGTTATCAGATATAATTTCCAAATACACTGGTAGATTAATACTCTTCGAGCCATATCATCCCTGTGTATATCAAGACATATCGGATACTATCTATCGGACTGCAATCAATGCTGGCCCATTAAAGCATCATGCTGTTAGTGTCCTTAGCAAAGGAAACCGAGATAAGTGGCTCCTTAGAAACCACCTCCCCTCCCACTTAGAAGAAATTGACGATCTATATATCGACCACATATGGAGTCACAGCGAACTGCTAGGATTAAAATCAATCCGGATTAATACTCACTTCGTCCCCCTAGTTAAGGACCTCAATGCTCAAGTGATTTTCATAATCAGGCATCCTTTGGCAGTGATAGCATCTATCATCAATAGACCTAGATACTGGGAGGATATTGGTTTTGATATGCACTGGAAGTTGTTAACAAGATCTATCCAGGACGATCGCTTAGCAGCGATCTCCAAGAAATGTCAAGACCGAATCTCCCAAAACGCATTCATCTGGTCATATACAAATATGCTCGCCTATGATCAACTAAAAACTCTTAGAGTGCTACCCCTTTATTACGAAGATCTATATCTCCAACCCTATGAGACCGCTACTGCCCTATTAAAAAAATTAGATCATTATCATCATCCCATCCATCCGTCTCATTTATTTACACCATCTCTCTTAGGACTCAGTACCATTCATTCTAGGCGATTTTCTGCATTACAACAAGGTCAAGGCAGTTTAGACTTCTTCTGGAACGAAACGCTCAACAAAGAAGAATTACACAGAATCATATCTATCATTGAGGCTGTAGGAGATATTCATCCAGCATTCGGTGAGCTCTGCAGCGCACGGTCGTATATTTAAGGGATGAATCCTATTAAAGGGGGAGCCATATCTATAGTAGGTGTTGGGTTCCAGCAACTGATAAGCCTTGCTGGTATGATAGTCTTGGCGAGGATCCTTACTCCCACTGATTTCGGGATCTATGCTTTATGTTATTCCGTATTTTTGTTTTTTCAGTCTTTTTTGGATTTCGGCTTAACCCCTATCTATCTCAAGTATCCAAAGGTTGATACGACAATCAACTCATCATTCTTGTCTATTAATCTATTTTTTGGATCTTCTGTCGCACTCATTCTAATGATCATCGCCCCAGTTATGGTGTTCTACTACGATATCCACGATCTGTATTTATTATTCGGGATCTTAGCCCTCTCTGCCATAAGCATGAGCAGCTCTAATCAGCCATACAGCCAACTATTGCGTCAGAAACAGTTTTATCAAACACAATCTATTTCGGTAGGGTCAAATGTCGTAGCTCTTGGACTATCCATCCTCTTAGCGTCATTGGGATATGGACCAATAGCTTTGGCGATTAAGCATCTCAGTTATAGCGTCACGAGATTGATCTCTGCTATGATCTGCGCTAGAGCAAAGTATCAACTTGTCTCTAAACAAGATCTATCTAAAATCAAGCCATATGTTCTTCAGGCTTACCATCTAACTATAAGCAGACTAATTACAGGAATCAGTGGCAATATTGAAAAATTAGCGGTGGGGAAGATCTTTGGAGAAGCAACCTTAGGACATTATGAACGAGGCCTTTTTGTTGTAGAAAAACCTAATGCTTTTCGCAATGCCATAACGACCCCTGCCATGACCTACCTCAGTTCAATGCCTCAAAATCGTCTTAGCAAGGCCTACATTGTTCTGAACTTATTGATCTTAAACTTTATCGGTATCCCTTGTTTGATCTGTTTTTTATACGGATCGGAGCTAACACTTTGGATCTTAGGAGATCAATGGTTTGAAGCTGGTGGTTACGTCACATGGTTAGCATTCTTGGGGCTCGCCTTAATCTTTAAAGGCCTTACCAATATCATGTATATCAATGATCTCAAAACCAAAGAATTAACAAAGCTATATTGGGTTGGCATCACTATAGTCTACCTTCCCGTACTAGGCGGTTTTCTTTATTATAATATTGATATGACAACATTTGTAATGCTCTATAGTGTTGTTTCATTTTTGTACTGGTTTGTGATTTGGTGTCTAACCATCCTACGATATACTCAACCCAAGTTGATTGCTATGTCTTGCATCGGTTATATTATTACCCTATATGTTGGTTTTATCTCGACATCATATCTCCTGATGCCATTGATGGAAGTCTTAGAAGTCAATCCCACCCTTTGGGTTCTGAGTCTATTAACTTTATCATATCTCGTTAGCGTAGGATTGGTATCCCTTATATTTACTCATAGAGTTAAAGAACAGATAGAATTTATCAAGAATAGAATTTAATAACAGCTTTTTATCATACCGTGATTAACAAATCATACGCCATACCAGATATTCGAATCAGTATAATTTCTTTCTTCTTGTTGATGGCATTGCTCCGGTTAACCTTCTTTGATTTTTATCTTTCCATAGCATTGGGCTTTCCTGTCGAAATTAATGCCCTTGGAGGTAGTGCCTTTAACTTTGTGAACTATATCTCTTTTGCTGGACTGGTCGTTGTGATGATTACTTGCGGGAGGGCCATCAGTACATCTTGGTCCTCATTACAACAATATGCTGTACTCGTCTTATTATATCTAATCAACTTGGGGACAGCCCCATATATAGATCCATCATGGGTGCTATATCAACTGGTTTTTATTGCTATTGCTATAGTCGTCCATATTTATATCATAAAGATAGAAGATTGGAATGACCGTCTTTTCTATCGAAAGACTATATGGATTTATTCCCTTTTAATGTGTTTGGTGGTTTTTTGCTTAGCTCAGATCCTTATACAGTATTCTGTGTCATATTATTTTGAGGAATTTAACGATGCCTTTGTTCATAGCTTAGATGACTTCGGCATAATGAAACAGCGATACGGGTACTTGCTCGGATTTTTACTTGCCTACAGCTTATTTATGATTAAGAATAGGACAGCCCAAGGAGGACTAATTTTAATAATCTTGCTCTCTGGTTTTGGGATACGAAGTTTTATAATAGGTATGTTAGGAGCTTTGTTAGTATTCAGCTTGACTAACCGCAGACGCTTGCTACTAGTAAGTGTATTTGCTGCGATCATCATTTACTTTGTTAAGGATCACTATTTTGACAATATAATATACGACACACGCTTTTATAGCTACGCCAATGCCTATAATATCATGACAAACTTTTCATTTGGAGTAGGATTAGGTGGTTATCCCATATATACGGAGATCTTTAATCGCCAGATTTTTGCGGACTTTTATAACCTCAATGCTATACTAGACTATGTTCCTATAGCTCCAGAGTCTGACTACGTTCATCTCTTTGGTAGTTTAGGGCTTATCCTAGGCTCCATTCATCTAGCGGTACAGGCCAGGCTTATGTGGGTTATCGTTCGTTTACAAAAAATTGCTCGGCCCTTTGAAAAGTGTCTCATTTTTTTCTTTTCATTTATGATGTTCTTTGGATTAGGAGAGGATTCTATGTTTACCATTTATTATTGGATATTTTTTGGCCTCGCCAGCGGTGTCGTCACAATCTTATTGCAGCGTCAAAAGAAGCAAGTTTATGGATAAGCCAGCAGTATCTGTGGTGATATCCTGTTATAATGCCCAAAGCACTATCATCGCCGCCATGGATAGTCTTATTGACCAATCCTTAAGGCAAATTGAAATTATTGTTATAGATGATGCCAGTACAGATAATACTCTTGACATACTTAATCAATACGCCTCAAAAGACGCACGCATAACCATTCTCACCAATCAAGTCAACAGAGGTCTATCTTACTCTTTAAATAGAGGAATAGACGCCACTAAGTCTGATATCATCGCTCGCATGGATGCAGATGATGTGTCTCATCTCAATAGACTCAAGAAACAATATGATTATATGATAGCACATCCAGACATAGATATCTTGGGCTCTGGCGTGAGATATAAGGATGAGCAAGGACACCATATCAAAGACCAAATATTACCCTCTAATCACGAAGAAATAATAAAGAGGCTATTTAAAAAAACACTAGTATTCCACCCTACTATTATGATTAAAAAATCTGTCTATCAACAATATGGCAACTATGATGAAAATCTGCGATGGGCAGAAGATTCAGATCTGTGGTATCGGATATATGATAAAGTTTGCTTTCATAATTTGCCAGAAACCCTGCTGGATTACACCCTAAAATCGAACTTAAATAAAAAAATAGTGCTCAACAATCTCAGAGTAAAATGGATCAACCTATCCAAAAGAGGCATGGTACTATCATTTCTTCCCTACTTATTAAAGGACTTAATTACATTGGGCCTCAGAAGTGTCAAGAACTATTGAGCCTTAACAACAACAAATTTCACACCCGTCTAATCGCATTGCAGCGCTATGTGCTATGGCAATATGGGTCCTCCCTGCCCAATATATATATATCTGAATTTCCTAAATCTGGCGGAACTTGGCTATCTCAGATGATCTCCGCTATATCCGGGCTTCCTTTTCCTCGTAATACTTATATCACGAGTAGGGCCAACATTGTTCATAGCCATCTACAGCCCCAAAGGCAGATGCAAAAATCTATTGTCATCATCCGAGATGGAAGAGACGTTATGGTCTCAGCCTATCATCACTTTATAATACCCAATAATCACTGTCCTAAGTTCGAGCAAACTAACTGGCGTCAATGGCTCCAAGCGGATGATATTACTAACGTTAGAAAAAATTTGTCAAAGTTTATTGAGATCTTTCATAACAGATATACTGTAGGTGGTAAAAAGGTTACTTGGTCAAAACATGTGAGTGATAGTTGCCCTAAGGCTACAACCTTTATCACTTATGAAGCACTAAGAACCGATCCCGTATTAGTCCTGCAAAAGGTAATCAGTTGTTTAAAGTTGGATGAGCAGGTGGACCTACAACATATCGTAGATAAGTTCTCATTTGATAACCAAAAAAAACATTCAGAAGAGACTAGCTTTCTAAGGAAAGGCATCGTTGGAGATTGGAAAAACTACTTTAACGCAGAATCTGCAAAGCGATTTGACACCTATGCGGGAGAGACTCTTTATAAATATGGATATATAGATAATCAAAAATGGTATGAGCACCTCGAAGGATAACAAAGTCATCGCTCATATCAGCGAAGATGGTCGTGGTGGTGGACAACTTCAGTATATCTCTGATATACTGACTGATCAATCCATTAGGCAGGTTATCCTATGTCCTGAATCTATAAATAGGTATCAATCTGATTGGAAGAAAAACAACGTCAAGCATATCCCTATAAGACTACGGTCGATTAGTATGGGCCTTAAAAACATTCTCCTTTACCTCTTGTTCTTTGTGTCCGATGTAATCAAGTTGATCTGCAAGTTTAAACAGGAGCAGGTCAATCTGGTCGTCTGCCATAGTGCTACACAGTTTAAAGGGATCATCGCAGCCCATGTCTCCGGACTGCCCAAGGTCTGGGTTATGCATGATACTTATCAACCTAAGAGTGTCAGAATAGTCTTTAATCTAATGTGCCGTATGTGTAATCATTATATCTATGTGAGCAAAAGAGCGGCACAATATTATACCTCCACTTTTCAACCATTAAGCAATAATACCTCCCCAATTATTCCGTCAGGTATAGATCATCAAAAATTTTCACCTGGAGCTCCTTCTGATCTTTTGAGTAAAACATGCGTCAATATCCTGACTGTTTGTTATATCAACAAGTGGAAAGGATTAGAACTTCTAATCGAAACGGCCGCCGAAGTATACCAGAGAGGATATCACAACATTAGGTTTAATATAGTAGGCCCAGTAATAAAT